>DASUJH010000028.1 GCA_036279355.1 Gemmatimonadales bacterium | reverse complement strand
CGACGTTTCCCCCCGCACGCCCGACGGCTGCGAGGAGTGTCTCAAGACAGGCAGCGGCTGGGTCCATCTCCGGCTCTGCCTCACTTGCGGCCATGTGGGCTGCTGCGACTCGTCCCCCAACCGCCACGCGACGAAACACTTTCACGAGACCCGCCACCCCGTCATGCGCAGCTTCGAGCCCGGCGAGGATTGGGGCTGGTGTTACATCGATCGGATTGAATTGCAACACGTGTGAGGCGTAGCCCTCGCGCCCGCGCGATGCGGCCGCTCGCCCGCTTGACGCGGCGGCGGCGGCCCACCATATATGAGGCGGCTACCGAACAAACGCCGAAACCGGAGCCGCCTCATGCCTGCTGTACCGCAAGCCCAGCGCACAAGCCGCCCGCCCGCGCGCACCTGCCCCGAGTGCGGCGCGCCCATCGCCCATGCGTCCGGGTGCACGAGCTGCATCGGCTGCGGCTGGGGCCGCTGCGAGTGACGGCGGCGCAGCTCTCACTCCTCGCGGGCGAGGAGTCGCCCGATGTTGCGCCCTGGACCCCGCTCGCGCCGCCGCTCCGGAACACCGAATTCCTCGCCCTTCCGGTGCGCTCGGTGCTCAACCCGCCGGCCGCCACCGGCATGAACTTCTGGTCGCTCAATCCCTACGTCGGCTGCGAGTTCGGCTGCGCCTACTGCTACGCCCGAGACACCCATCGCTACGCAGTCGAGCGCGCCCATCGCGTGCCGAGCGGGGTGCCCGCCTGGCTCGACTTCGAGCGACGCATCCTGGTCAAGGCCGATGCTGCAGCAGTGCTCGCCCGCACGCTGAACCCTCAACGCTTGGGCGGCAAATCAATCGTGATCGGCACGGCCACCGACCCGTATCAACCGGCCGAGCGGCGCTTCCGGATCACGCGCGCGCTGCTGGAGCGGCTCCTTCCGCATCGCGGACTCTCGGTCGGCATCATCACCAAGTCACCGCTCGTCACCCGCGATCTCGACCTGCTCACCCGGCTCGCCGCTCAGAACGACGTGAGCGTCAACGTCTCGCTCACGTCGCTCGATGCCAAACTCCTGCGCCGGATCGAATCCCGCTCACCGGTGCCCCGCGCGCGCCTGCGCGCGCTCCGCCGGCTCACCGACGCCGGCATTCACGCCGGGCTGCTCGTCGCACCCATTCTCCCGTGCCTCACCGACGGCACGGCCCAATTGAGCGCACTCCTGCTTGCGGCCAAGGAAGCCGGTGCCCGCTACGTGGTCGGGGCGGCGCTCCGCCTCAACCCCGCGGCGCGGCGCCGCTTCCTGCCGTTTCTCGCGCGTGAATTTCCCGAATTGGCCGAGCGATACGAGCGGCACTACGCGCGCCGCGCATCGGCCGGCTGGAAGTATCACGATGCCGTGATGACGCGGCTGCAAGTCTTGCAGCGGCGGCATGGATTCCCGCTTTCCGAAGGCATGCGCCGCCGGCGCCAGATCGACGGCACGGCCGCGTAGCGCGGCGCCTGCCTACCAGACAACCACCACCTTCCCAAACGTCTCGTTCCGCTCGAGCGCTTCGTGCGCCTCGGCGATACGGTCCATCGGAAACACCCGCTCGATCACCGGCCGGAGCGGCGCCGCGTGCTCCACCCGCTGATCGAAGAGCGGCAGCATGCCACGCGCGAACTCCCGCACGAGCGGCACCCGCTCTTCGTGGCTCCGGGCGCGCATCACGGTGCCGATCACCTCGAGCCGTTTTCGAAGAATCGGGCCGAGGTCCGCGTCGGCCCGCGTGCCCGTGAGAAAGCCGAGCATCACGAGCCGGCCGCGCGTTGCCAGCACCGCCAAGTTGTCGGCGAAAGCCTCGCCGCCGAGCACGTCGAGGATCACATCCACCGGCGCGCCCACGCCCTCACGAAACGGCGTGCGGCTCGTGTCGATGCCGGCGTCGAGCCCGTACACCGCCGCCCGCGCCAGCTTGTCCGCGCTGCGTGAGGTGCCGATCACCGTAGCGCCGAGATGCTTCGCGATCTGCGCGGCCGCGGTGCCGACGCCGCTCCCCACCGCATGGATCAGCACCCGGTCGCCTGGTGCGACGCGGCCCCGAGTCGTGAGCGCGTCGAAGGCCGTGAGAAACGCCTCCGGAATGCCGGCCGCCTCCTCGAACGAGAGGCCCGGCGGAATCGGCAGCGCCTCGTCCTCGTCAACGACCACGAGCTCGGCCTGCGCGCCTCCGCCCACGAGGCCCATGACGCGGTCTCCCACGCGCCAGCGGGTCGCCTCTCGGAGCGCCTCCACCTCGCCCGCATACTCGAGCCCCGGAATGTCCGCCGGCCAGCCGTGCGGCGCGGGATAGCTGCCGCGTCGTTGAAGGATGTCGGCGCGATTGAGCCCCGCGGCCCGGACCCGCACCCGGATCTGCCCCGCCCCCACGGCCGGCGCCGGGACCTGGGCGATGCGGATGACCTCGGTGCCGCCGGCGCCGGTGAACACGACTGCGCGCATTGGAGTCCTCGGGAGCGAGATGCCCCGCAGCATAACATGGCCACGAACTGCTGCGCGGCCGGGCTCGGCCACTCGGCGAACGCCGAACGTTCACCTTTGCACGACCGGCCGTTTACCATCCAATCGTTGGCCACACCGGAGGCGCCGATGTCCGCGGCGACGTCTCGATGAAGTTCACGATTCGTTGGCGCCCGCAGCTTCCCGTGATGGCGATTGCGGCCGCCGCCTGCGGGAGCGACGCCACCGCAGGCAACCCGCCCGAAAGCCCGCCGCCCTCGGCCACCTCGCTTCGCCTGCAGACCGTGGCGAGCGGGCTCGCCGCGCCCCTCTTCGTCACCTCGCCGCCCTCGGATCCGCGGCTTTTCATCGTCGAGCAGGGCGGAACGATCCGCATCGTCCAGAACGGCGCGCTCCTCGCCAAGCCGTTTCTGGACGTCAGCGCGAAAATTTCCGCCGGCGGCGAGCGCGGCCTCCTGGGCCTCGCCTTCGACCCGGACTACGCAGCCAACGGCCGATTCGTGGTGCACTACACCGCGCCCAATGGCGACGTGCACGTCGCCTCGTTCCATGTCTCGGCCGACCCCGACGTGGCGGACGCCACAAGTGAAACCACACTCTTCACCGCGCCGCACAGCGAATTCGCCAACCACAACGGAGGCATGGTCACGTTCGGCCCCGACGGCGAGCTGTACGTCGCCATCGGCGACGGCGGCAGCGGCGGCGATCCGCACGGCAACGGCCAAAGCCTCACCACGCTGCTCGGCAAGCTCGTGCGCATCGATCTCGACGCCGGCACGCCCTACGCCATTCCACCCGACAATCCCTTCGCGAGCGCGGCCGCGCCCGGCACGCGCGGCGAGATCTGGAGCTATGGTCTCCGGAACCCGTTCCGCTTCAGCTTCGACCGCGCCACCGGCGACCTGTACATCGGAGACGTGGGACAGAATGAGTTCGAGGAGGTGGACGTCGCCACCAGGGCCGCGGGTGGCGGCCGCGGACTCAACTTCGGCTGGAACGTGATGGAGGGGACCCACTGCTACGCGAGCGACAACTGCAATCGCGCCGGGCTCACCCTCCCGGTGCTCGACTACGGTCATGCGGACGGCGCCTGTGCGGTGATCGGCGGCTACGCCTACCGGGGCGCCGCGATGCCCGATCTGGCCGGCACCTACTTTTACGGCGACCTCTGCGCCGGCTGGATTCGGAGTTTCCGCTATGCCGGCGGCCAGGTCACCGAGCCCTTGCAGTGGGACGCGCTCGCCACGCCGGGGCTCACGAGCTTCGGCGAGGACGCGAGCGGCGAGGTGTACGTCGTGAGCGGCGCGGGCACGGTGTCGCGCATCGTCGCCGCGCCATGACCCGTTGCCCGCTCAACCCGAGCCCACCGTCTTGCCGCCCATGATCGGCAGCACCTCACCCGTGATGTAGCTCGAGTCCACCGAGCTCGCGAAAAAGACATACGCCGGCGCGATCTCCTCGGGTTGCGCCGGCCGTTTCATCGGCACGCTCGCGCCGAACTTGGTGATTTCCTCGGCCGATGCGTCGGCCGGGTTGAGCGGCGTCCACACGGGGCCCGGCGCCACCGCGTTCACCCGGATGCCGCGCGCCAGCACGTTCTGCGCGAGTGACTTGGTGAACGCGTGGATCGCGCCCTTCGTGGCCGAGTAGTCGAGCAGGTGCTTGCTGCCTTCGATGCCGGTCTCGGAGCCGGTGTTCACGATGGCGGAGCCGTCATGGAGGTGCGGCAGCGCCGCCTTGGCCATGTGGAAGTAGCCGTAGATGTTCGTCCGGAAGGTGCGGTCCCACTGCTCCTCGGACAGCGCCTCGAGCGTGTCGACGTGCTCCTGGAATGCCGCGTTGTTCACCAGGATGTCGAGCTTGCCGAACTCCTCGACCGTCTGCGCGACCGCATCCTGGCAGAAATCCGGATCGCTCACGTCGCCCGGGATCAGGATCGCGCGGCGGCCCTCCGCCTCGACGGCGCGCCGCGTCTCCTCGGCATCGTCATCCTCGCTCAGGTAGACGATGGCCACGTCCGCCCCTTCGCGCGCGAAGAGCACCGCCACGGCCCGGCCGATTCCGGAATCGCCGCCGGTGATGAGCGCCACCCGATCGCGGAGCTTCCCGGAGCCGCGGTACTCCTCCGCCTCGTACCTCGGCCGCGGCTCGAGCTTCGACTCGAGACCGGGCTTCTGCTGGTGCTGCTTGGGCATTGGCGGCGTGGGATACTGGCGGCCGGGCGGCTCCACGGCCTTGGACTGCTGCTGCTTCGACTTTGCGCCGCCCTCGCGCTGCCCCGCCCGCCGCTGCTC
The DNA here is from genome assembly GCA_036279355.1 of Gemmatimonadales bacterium. NCBI lineage: Bacteria > Pseudomonadati > Gemmatimonadota > Gemmatimonadia > Gemmatimonadales > Gemmatimonadales bacterium. Next base: position 216,507 of record DASUJH010000028.1, on the reverse strand, counting down.
CGCTTCCTGCTGCAGGTGCCGCTCGGCCTGGGCCGTCCGCCGGCCTGCGCCCGCGTAGCGCCGGGTGCGTCCACTGGCCGCGTCGGTTGCGTGCGTCTTCTTCGTTGCCATCGTTGCTCCTGCCTCCTGATCGGGTCTGCCGTCGGATCCGCGCGTGTGAAAACGACGGTGCACCGTCCGGAGGCAATCCGAGGTGACGCAGGACACGTCGCGGAGGCGCGCCGCGGGAGCGCGCGTTTAAGATTTCATCGCCCTCGCCCTCCCCTGAACCGGATGGTCGGAACGTACGGTCCCGCCGCAGTAAACCAGTGCCGAATACCCGCACGCACACCCCTTTCCTTGCCCGCACGCGTGAGGGGGCGTATATAGTATTTCGGGTTTTATTCGGGTACTCAACCTTTCCCGTCCATGCCCCCTGCCCATGCCGCCGCCCTCCGAGCTCTCGTCACCCAGCGCTTTCCCGACGCGCTGGCGGCGCCGTATTGGAGCCGGGGCATCGTGGCCACCGGGCTCGCCGCACTCGACCGGATTCTCCCGAACGGCGGCTTTCAGCGCGGGCGGCTGGCGGCATGGGAGCCGGGCACGGGCACCGTGGCGCTCCTCCGAAGCGCGGCACTCCACGCCACGGCGGACGGCGAGCGCACCGCCTGGATCACCACCGGCGGGCGGCTTGCCCCGGCAGGCGCCGGCTGGCATGCCGGACCGCTCCTGCTCTCTTCCCCGGGCCCGCTCGCCGGCTTTCGTGCCGCCGAGACGTTGGCGCGCTCCGGCGGTTTCGCGTTCGTCGTGGTGGACGGCGCCGAGCCCGATCCGGCGGCCGCGGTGCGCCTCTCGCGCGCGGCCCACGAGGGCGGCGCCGCGCTCGTGCTCGTCGCCCGCCGGAGCCCGGTGGCGAGCCTCCGTCTCGAGAGCCGCGCGCTCCCGCAGGCCTGCGGATGGCAGGATCGTCTCGGCGAACCCGGAGCCGTCCGATCGGTTCGCGTGCGGGTGACGGCGCGCGGCTCGGGATGGCTCGCCGCGGCCGAGCTGGTGCTTCCGGTATGGCACGATGACCGTCGTCTGTCTCACGAACCTCGGCATCCCGACCGGCGCGGCGAGCGGCGCTGAGGCCGGCGCCCCGGACCGCGCCGAGCGCGTCACCGAGCGCGTCGCCGAGCTCGGGACCCTCCTGCTCGAGCGGGCCCCCCGCGTGCGGATGGAAGCCGGTACCGATCGCGGGCAGAGGCCGGCCCTCGTGTGGGCCGATGCCCGCGGGCTTGAGGCCCGTTCGCTCGCCGAGGCGCTGCTCGGACTTCTGCGTGCCGGCGGCGTGGCCGCGCCGCGGGCGGGCATCGCGTCGACGCCCGTGGCGGCGGAGATCGCGGCGCGCCATCCCGCACCACCGCCTGACTCCGCCGTCATCGAGGTGCCGCCGGACGAAGACCGCGCCTTCCTCGCCCCACAGCCGCTCGCCGTGCTCGGCCCCGAGCCCGACCTCCTGGCGCTGCTCGATGGCACCGGCCTCGAGCGCTGCGGCGATCTCGCGGCGCTCGACCAGGCGTCGGTCGAGGTCCGCTTCGGCGCGGGCGGCGTTGCTCTCTGGCGGCTCGCCCGCGCCGACGATCGGCGCCTTCTCTTCGGCGCGGCGCCGCGCCCGCTGCCGCACGCCTCGCTCGAGTGGACCGACTACACGCTGCACGATGCCGAGCGATTGCTCTTCGTGGTGAACCGCCTCGTCGGCAGCGTCTGCACCGCGCTGCGCCAGCTCGGGCAGGGGGCGCGCGCCTTCACCGTCTCGTTCGCGCTCGTGCGGGGTCAGCCGGTCGAGCACACCTTCCGCCCTTCGCGTCCGAGCGCCGACGCGACGGCGTGGGTCCGGCTGGTGCGCCACGAGCTCGAGCGGCTCCGCCTGCCCGACGGCGCCACCGGCATCGCCGTCCGGGTGGACGCGGTAGATGCCGCCACCAGCGTGCAGGGCGACCTCCTCGACCGCGGCTTCGCCACCGCGCGCGAAGCCGAAGCGGCGCTCGCCCGCGTGCTCGAGCGTGACGGTGTGCTCCTCCTCCCCGAGAGCACCCGGCACCCCCTGCTCCGGCGCCGCACCCGCTGGCTCGAGCAGGAGGCCGCGCTCGTCTGGGCCCGCCCGCAGCTCGGCCCCGGCGACACCGAGCCCGCGCTCGCCCTCCACCTCCTCGCCGAGCCCGAGCCGGTCGAGGTCGAGACAGCCGACCGCCGCGGCTTCGCGGTCCCGCAGCGCTATCGCGACGCCGAGGGGTGGCACGACCTCCTCGCCGCCTCGGGGCCCGATTGCGTGTCGGGCGGCCGTTGGACCGAGGCCTACGCCTACGAGCTCTACTGCTGCGTGCGCGCCGACGGCGAGCTGGTGCAGCTCGGCCGCGACGCGCGGCGCGGTGCGTGGGAGCTGCACGGGAGCTGGCGGTAGTGCCCCCCGCCGAGCTCCGCTGCCATACCGCCTTCTCCTTCGGCGACGGCGCCGTTACGCCCGAGGCCCTGGTCCGCCGCGCCGCCGAGCTGGGCTATGGCGCGCTCGGGCTCACCGACGCGGCCGACCTCGGCGGCGTCGTGCGCGCGACGATCGAGGCGCGGCAGCGGGGCGTCAAGCTCGTGGTGGGCGCCGAGCTCGTGGTCGACGGCCACCCGCTGGCGCTCCTCGCCCGGAACGAGCGCGGCTACCGCAACCTCGCGGCGCTCGTCACCCGCGCCCGCGTGGGCGAGCTCACCACCTGGAAGCGCGAGCACCCGCACACCACGCGCGGCCGCGCGAGCGTCGCCTGGGCCGATCTTGCCGAACGCGCCGAGGGCCTGCACCTCCTCACCGGCCCGGCGTCGAGCCGCGTCGCCGTGCTGCTCCGCGCCGGCCGGCGTGCCGAGGCGGAGCGCACGCTCGCGAGCTGGCGCGAGGCGTTCGGCGGACGGCTTGCGGTCGAGGTGCAGCGGCACGATGTCGGTGGTGACGAAATTGAGCTCGCCGACGCGCTCATCGACCTCGCCGGGCGCGCGGGCGTGCCCTGGATCATCGCCCAGGACCCGCGCTACCTCGACGCGCGGGGCCGCCTGGTGCACGACATGCTCACCGCGCTCCGTGCCGATCTCACCCTCGACGAGGCCGAGCGCGCGGGCGTGCTCCTCCCGAACGGCCACTGGCGCCTCCTCTCACCCGAGGAGATGGCGCGCCGCTGGGCCGCGCGTCCCGAGGGATTGGCCGAAGCCGGCCGCATCGCCGCCGAGTGTGATTTCGACCTCGGCTGGATGCGCCCGCCGCTCCCGACGTTCGACGTCCCCGACGGGCACACCGACGACTCCTTTCTCCGCGCCTGCGTCGACGCCGGCGCGTGCGAGCGGTGGGGCGAGCCCGACACCAGCCAGCGCCGCCAGCTCGAGCACGAGCTCGGCGTCATCACCCGGCTCGGCTTCGCCGGCTTCTTTCTCGTGATGTGGGACGTCGTACGCAAGGCGCGCGAGCTCGGCATCCTCTGCCAGGGCCGCGGCAGCGCCGCCAACTCCGCCGTCGCCTACTGCCTCGGCATCACGGCGGTCGATCCCGTACGTCACGGTCTTCTCTTCGAGCGCTTTCTCTCCGAGGCGCGGGCCGACGGCCAGACCGAGGCGCCCGACATCGATCTCGATATCGAGCACGACCGGCGCGAGGAGCTGCTCGACTACGCCTACGGGCGATGGAATCGCTCGTGCGCGGCCATCGCCTGCACGGTGCAGCACTACCGCGCGCCCAACGCGCTGCTCGACGCCATGCGCGCGCTGGGCTATCCGGCGGAGCTCGCCGTCAAGCTCTCCAAGCGCCTCCATTACGCCGAGCCGGCCGAAGGCGCCGAGCACGTGCGCCGCGTGCTGGCGCCGCAGTTCGGGCTCGACCTGAGCGATGCGCGCGGCCGCACGCTCCTCGCACTCATGGCCGGGTGCGAGGGACTGCCGCGCCTCCGCTCCACCCACGTCGGCGGCTTCGTTCTCTCGTCGGCGCCGCTCGGCGAGTGGCTCCCGATCGAGCACACCGCGATGGGCCGCACCATCCTCCAGTTCGACAAGGACGACCTCGACGCGCTCGGCGTCCCCAAGTTCGATTTTCTCGGACTCGGCGGGCTCTCGCTCGTGCGGCGCGCGTTCGACGTGATCGAGCGGCGCACCGGCGCGCGCCCCGAGATGTACACGCTCCCGCCCGACGACGCGGCGACCTACGACCTCATCGCCCGCGGCGAGACGGTGGGCATGTTCCAGATCGAGAGCCGGGCGCAGATCGCCTCGTTGCTCAAAACCAGGCCCGAGCGGCTCTACGACATCGTGGTGCAGGTGGCGCTCATCCGCCCCGGCCCCATCGAGGCGCGGTTCGTCCGCCCCTACACCCAGCGCCGCCGCGGGCTCGAGCCGGTGGAGTACCGGCACCCGCTGCTCGAGCCGATCCTCGCGCGCACCCAGGGGCTGCCGATCTTCCAGGAGCAGGCGATGGCGATCGCGATGAGCCTGGGCCGCTACTCGGCCGCCGAAGCCGACGCCCTCCGCCGCGCGATGGGACACAACCGGAAGCGCGCCCGGCTCATGGAGGAGCTCGCGCGGCTCCGCGAGCGGATGGCGGCGCGCGGCATCGCCGCCCCGGTAGCCGAGCCCATCTGCCGCGATCTGGAGGCCTTCGGGAGCTACGGCTTTCCCGAGTCGCACGCGTGGAGCTTCGCCTTGATCGCGTACGCCACGGCGTGGCTCAAGCAGCATCATCCCGCCGCGTTCTACCTCGCCCTGCTCAACTCGTGGCCGATGGGTTTCTACTCGCCTGCGACGCTGATGCACGACGCGCGGCGCCAGGGCGTCGAGGTCCGGCCGCCGTGTCTCAAGGACGGAGACTGGGAGTGCACCGTGGAAGAGTCGGCCGATCCCGCGCGCCCCGCGCTCCGCATCGGCTGGCGACACGTGCGCGGCATGGGCGAGCGGACGCTCGAGCGGCTCCGCGCGGCGCACGGCGCGGCGCCGTTCGATTCGATCGCCGACGTGGTGCGGCGCACCGCGCTCACCCGGGCCGAAGCGCTGAGCCTTGCGCGCGCGGGGGCGTTCGCCGCGTGGGAATCCGACCGGCGGCGGGCGGCCTGGGCCGCGTTCCACGTCGTGGGAGACCGGCTGCCGCTGGCACCTGTCACGCCGGCGCCGCACGCGCCGCGCCCGCTCGAGCGCGACGAGCTGATCTATCTCGACTACTTCGCGGTGGGGATGAGCCTCGAGGGGCACCCGATGGAGCACGTGCGCGCGCGGTTGAAACGAGGCGGCGCGCTCGACAGCCGCGACCTGCTCGGCTTGAAGGGTGGCGAGGAGATCATCGTGGGCGGTCTCGTCACCGTCCGCCAGGCACCCCAGACGGCGGGCGGCACGATCTTTCTCCTGCTCGAGGACGAGCACGGCTTCATCAACGTCGTGGTGCCGAGCCGGCTGGTGGAGGAAAATCGCGAGGTAGTGAAATTTGCGCTTTTCGTGCTGGTGCAGGGCCGCTTCGAGCGGGACGGGCCGGTGATGAACGTGGTGGGCCGGCGCTTCCGCGAGCTCAGTGGGAACTCGCTGGCGTACGTGAGCCGGGATTTTCACTGAGCCGGGCCCAACGGCCCCGCGCGCCCGCCGCGCGCTAGAGCTGCACCGCCTCCACCCGTTCCTCTCCGCTCTTCCCCTTGTACCCCTCGGGCTGCACGCGGCCGGCATCCACTCCATACGCCTTCACCAGCGCTTCCTGGATCGCCTGCGCCCGCGCAACGCTGACATCCCTGCTCTCGGCGTATGCCTCGAGCCGGAGCCGCACATCGCCGTGCGCCTTGAGCATCGAGCCCAGTGCCTTGAGCGTGGGCGCCGACTCGTCGGTGAGCGTCGCCGTTCCCGAGGTGAACTGCACGTTCTGCAGCGTGACCCGGCCGTCGGACTTGAGTGAGGTGTACAGCGCGTCGCCCGCGCTCTCGTCCGCGGAAGAGAGCTTGGTCGAGAGCGCCGCGTCGATGGCGCGGTTCTCGTGCTCGACGACGGTGTTGATGGCGTGATTCTCCGCGTTCTGCCTGACGGCGTCGCCGAGCCGCTTGCCGAACTGCGCATGCGCAGAGATGGCGCCGAACGGCAGCATGGCCGCGGCGAGCGCGAGGACCGCGAGCCGATGGAGTCGAGGTGTCATGACGTGGCCTCGCCGAGAAATGGTCGGTCCGGATGTCTCGCTATGATTCGCGCCCGTCCGGACCGTGTCAAGTGAACGCCGTCGATTGGGAGCCGCCGAGCGCGAACTCGTAGTGGGCCTGTCCGGCAGGCGTGCCGCCCGGGCCGAAGCTCTGCTCGATGAAGCTGACCCGGCCATCGTGGGCGACGAGCACGGCGGTCGACGAGCGGGTGCCGTAGTCCGGGGACGAGATGAACGCGGACGACAGGAGCCGCTCCCACGCGAGGCCCACCCCGGTGGTCGGGAGCAGGTGGTCGGCAGATTGATGCCGATCCGAGAGCAGCCGCAACAGCCCGCTGCCGAGCTCGGGCGCGGCCTCGAGCAGCAAGGCGCCGAGCGCGTGCTTCCCGGCGGTGACCTTGGGCCACGGCGAATCGAGCAGGTGGTTGCTGAGCCCGTAGACCCGGGGCGACAGGCCGCGGATTCGGCCCTCGCGGTTCGAGAAGTACCAGAGCTGCCCCGTGTCGCCGACGAGAAGATTGAAGCCGTTGTACTGCTCGGCCTCGCGCGCGACCTGCTTCAGATACATCCGCGCGTCCATGCCGCTCGTGAGAAAGTCGCTCACCAGGCGTCCGCGAGACCGCGGGGCCGCCGGCTCCCGCTCGCCTTGACGGTAATTGGTCACCGCGGCAAAGCGGCCGGCGCGATCGATACCGAGCCAGGTGCCGCTCGCGCGCAGGTCGCGGCCGGCCAGCACCGCCGGCGCCTCCGGCCAGAACGCGGCTGCTGCCGTGGGCCGGTCGTAGAACTCATCGCGGTTGGCCGCGAGGATGATCGAAAAGCGCGGATGCGATTCAAACGCGATCAGGACAAGACACATTTCCGTACCCGGGAAACCTCACGTCATCCAGCCGCCGACCCGACCGCCGCCACCGCGCTGCAAGTAACCGTCTCCCGCCGCCGGGGGGTAGCGCTCCGCAGCAGCCGCAGGGAACCACGAATAGTTTCATACGTATCGCGGCAACGCTTCGGAGGGTTCACATGAGCCAGCTCACCGGCATCCACCACGTCACCGCAATCGCGGGCGATGCCCAGGAAAATCTCGACTTCTACGCCGGCATCCTCGGCATGCGGCTCGTCAAGCGCTCGGTCAATCAGGACGCGCCCGACACCTATCACCTCTTCTACGCCGACGCCGAGGGACACCCGGGCAGCGATCTCACGTTCTTTCCCTGGCCCGGCATGGCGCCGGCCCGGCCCGGCACCGGCCTCTCGCAGGAGGTGGCCCTCGCCGTTCCGGCCGACAGCCTGGGCTACTGGTCCGACCGGCTCACGCGCTATGGCGCGGCCATGGGCGCGCCGGAGGTGCGCTTCGGGAACCAGGCGCTCCCGCTCACCGATCCGCACGGACTGCCGCTGGCGCTCGTGGCCTCCGATGACCTGCGCGAATTCACCGCATGGGATCGGAGTCCCGTGCCCGAGCCGCACCAGATCCGCGGCCTCCACGGCGTGCGCCTGTGGCAGCGCGACCTGACGCGCACCGCCGAGTTTTTCACCTCGGCGCTCGGCTTCCGCCCGCTCGGCCAGGATGGCGAGTGGCACCGGTTCGGCGTGCGCGACGGCGGGTCGGGGCAGGCGGTGGAGATTCGCGAGCTGCCGCTCATGGCGCGCGGCGCCTGGGGCACCGGCGGCATTCACCACGTAGCCTGGCGGGTGCCGGACCAGGAGACAGAGCTCGCCGTGCGCGCGCGGGTCGAGGAGGCGGGGCGCCGGCCGACAATGGTGATCGACCGCTTCTGGTTCCGCTCGGTCTATTTCACCGAGCCGGGCGGCGCCCTGCAGGAGATCGCCACCGACGGCCCCGGCTTCGCGGCCGACGAGCCGCCCGAAGCACTCGGCGAGAAGCTCGTGCTGCCGCCCTGGCTCGAAGCGGATCGCGCGGCGATCGAGGCCGAACTGCCGCCGCTCCGCGCCCCGGTGGCGACACCGGCGTGATCCGATGCGGTGACCATGTCGGACGACGCGCAGGGCTTTGACAACGCACCACCGCCGCCCGGGTCGGGAGATCTCGCCCGGCTCGGCGCGGCGGTGCCGCCGCTCATCCACTTCGGGACGTCGTCGTGGACGTATCCCGGCTGGCGCGGGCTCGTCTATCACCGCGACTACGCGGGCAAGGGCATGGCCGCCGCCATGCTCGACGAGTACGCGAAATTCCCGCTCTTCCGCACGGTCGGCATCGACTCGACGTTCTACGCCCCGCCCACCGAGGCAATGCTCCGGAGCTATGCCGAGCGCCTGCCGCCCGGCTTCCCGTGCGTGAGCAAGGTGTGGCACCAGCTCACCGCGTTCAGTTGGACCAAGGCGCAGAGCAAGACCAAAGCGGGACAGAAGAACCCCGACTTCCTCAATCCGGAAGTCTTCCTCGAGGCCGTGTACGAGCCCACTTGCACGTACTTCGCCGACCACGTCGGGGCGTTCGTCTTCGAATTTCAGCAGATCTTCCGCTCCAGCGGCATCACGCCCCAGCGTTTTGCCGATCTGCTCGACGCCTTCTTCAGCGAGCTGCCGCGTGAAGGCCGCTACGCGGTCGAAATCCGCAACGAGGATTTTCTCACCCCCGCCTACTTCGCGGTGCTGCGCGAGCACGGCGTGGCCCACGTGCTCAACTCGTGGACCCGCATGCCGTCGATCGGCACGCAGCTCGACCTGCCCGGCGTGCTCACGGGCTCCTTCATCGTGGCGCGCGCGCTGCTCCGGCCCGGCCGCACCTACGACGAAGCGGTGGACGCCTTCGCGCCGTACGACCGCATCCGCGAGCCTGACCCCGAAGTCCGGACCGACCTCCTCGGCGTCATCACCGCGGCGCTCCGCACCCGCATTCCCGCCTATGTCCTGGTGAACAACCGGCTGGAGGGCAGCGCGCCGCGCACCATCATCGAGCTGGCCCTCGAAACCGTGGCCGAGGCCGGCTCGGGATCGTGACCGGATGAGTCAGACTGCCGCGAAGGCGCGCACCGGAAAGCTGCCGAAGCCCACGATCTTGGGCGGCACCGCGTAGAAGCGAAAGCCGGCGGCGGGAAGCGCGCCGAGGTTGGTCATATGCTCGAGGATCGGGATCTCGGCGCCGAGCAGCGTCGAGTGCACCGGGCGGGCGAAGTCATCGACGTCATCGATGTTGAGCGAATCGATGCCCACGAGCCGAGCGCCGCCCGCCCGCAGCAGCTCGGCCGCGGCCGCGGTGAGAAAGGGATGATCGGAGAGATAGCGCGGGGTGCGCCAGTGGCGGTCCCACCCGGTATGCACCAGCACCGCTTTGCCGGTTACGTCCAGCTCGAAGGCGTCGGGCCCGATCGCGCGCCCCGCATCCGGCGCGATCCGCACCACGATGCCGTCGAGCCCCGCCAGCCATTTGAGCGGCAGCGCGGCCAGATCCTTGCCGCTGGCGTAGCGGTGAAACGGCGAGTCGAGATAGGTGCCGGTGTTCGCCACCATCTCGATCCGCCCGATCTGGAACTCTACGCCGGGCGCGTACCGCGCGCGTGACTCGATGCGGCTCATGTAGTCACAGATGAGCGGCCCCGGGAGACCGGGGTAGGTGACCATTCCGTTTTCGATGGGATGTGACAGATCGATGAGCGGCATGGCGCGGCGGCGGCTACTGCGCGCCCGCTGCGGCGATCACTTCGCGCAGCCGCTCGCCCGCGCCCGCCGTCTCCGCAATCCGCGCGAGCGTCTCGCCCACTTTGTTGTTGGGCGTCGACGCGCCCGCGCTCACACCGACGACCGCGGCGCCGCCGAGCCAGTCGCGATCGACCCGCTCCTGCTTGCTGCCGACCGGCTGGTGGCGGATCGACCGGCTCGCCGCATCGATCCCGTCCGCGTCCTCGATGTGGTAGGTGCGGATGCCCTTCGAGTGCACCAGGGCCGCCAGGTGGCAGGTGTTGCTCGAGTTGTAGCCGCCCACGATCACCATCACGTCGAGCGGCTCCTCCACCAACTGATGGATCGCGTCCTGCCGCTCCTGGGTGGCCGAGCAGATCGTGTCGAAGGTGCGGAAGTGCTGAGGCAGTGCGGAGTCGCCGTAGCGGCGGATCATGCTCTGGCGAAACTCGTCGGCGATCGCGAGCGACTCACCCGAGAGCATCGTGGTCTGGTTCGCGAGCCCCACTTTGACGAGATCGCGATCGAAATCGAACCCCGGCGAGGCGCGCCCGCCGAATCGCTCCGCGAGCGCCGCGGCCTCACCCCGCCCTTCGATGAAATCGCACACCGTCCGCGCCTCGGCCATGTTGAGTACGACCAGGTGACGGCCGCCCGGGTACTTGGTTACCTGGCTCGCCGTGGCCTTGGTCTCCTCGTGGTAGTACTTGCCGTGGATGATGGCCGTAAACCCGTCGCGCGCGTAGCTCTCCACCCGCTTCCATACGTTGAGCACCGAGCCGCAGGTCGTGTCCACCATTACGCAGCCCACGGCGCGCAGCCGCTCGAAATCCCCGATGGTCACGCCGAACGCCGGCAGGATGACGACGTCGGCCGGTGTGAGCTCGGCAAAGTCGAATGCGGCGTCGGCGCCGTGGCGAAGCACCCGGATCCCCATCTGGCGGAGCTTCTCGTTCACGTGCGGGTTGTGGATGATCTCACCCACGAGGTAGAGCCGGCGGTCGGGAAACTTGGCGCGCGACTCGTAGGCGTAGTCCACCGCCCGGTCCACGCCGTAGCAGAACCCGAACTCGCGGGCGAGGCGGAAGGTGAGCGGCCCGACGGCGAGCCGGTAGTCGCTCGCGCGCAGCAGGTCGACGACGCCGCTGTGGTAGTCGCTTGCGAGCCGTCCCTGGATCGCGTCCTTGAGCCCGAAGCCCTTGCGGAAGTAGGTGGATTCCATGCCGGGAATTATACCGCTGGCGGCCCCGCGCACGCGCCTACGACGCGCACGCGGGGCCGCCGGTCCGCATTGGCACGCCGGTCAGCTCGCCGGCGAGCGTGAGCGTGCCCGTGCCCGCCTGCTGCCGCGCCTGGGCCGTAAACGTTCCCCACACCCGACCCGCGCGCACGCGGGTAAGCGTGAGCCGGCCCGCGGTGCTTCGATACCCGTTGACGGTCGCGGCGGTCGTGAGGCGGAACGCAAGCGCAGCCCCGGCCGCATCGGTACGCGACGGCGGTTCCGGAGTCGAAATGGTGTAGGTGCCAGCCGCGAGGCTGTCGCGCGGGTGAAGCACGATGCCAAGCCCCGTGTCACCTTGCGCGGCGGTGACGACGGCGATGCGCGTTCCCTCGCACCACGTGGCCATGCCCGGCACCAGCATCGCGCCGCTCGCGGAGTCGCTCGCGGAGTCGCTCCCGGCCGCGTGCCAGTTGAGCCGGACGGTGCCACCCGGTCCGCCGCGGCCCCGTGCGCCGCACGCGACTACGGCGCCGGCCGCCGCGACCATCGCCCCCACGAGCGCCGCCTGCGCGAGCGCCGCCTGCGTGCACCATGCCCGGGACCGGCCCCGGCCGATTCGCACCGCCCGGCTCATCGCACGCCGCCTACCACGATGTCGAACCGAAGGGTCGCCACGTCCGGCGAGAGGCGGCGGCTCAGGTCGAAGCGAAGCGCGCCGCGCAAGAGCGAGAGCCCGATACCCGCGCCCACCAGCACTCGGCCGGAGAAGAGATCGCGCGCGGCCGCCGAGCGCCCGGCGTCGATGAACGCCACGGGACGGATGCGGGCGGGAATCGGCGCCACGTCGAGCTGCGCCGACCAGAACGCCTGGCCGCGTTGGGTGCCATAGTCGAAACCGCGCACCGTAGCGAGCCCGCCGGCGCGAAACGCCATCTGCGCAAGCGTGGGCACAGTCGCGATGCCGCCCTGAGCGCGGAGTGTCACGCCATCCGCCTCGCCGAAATCGCGTCGTATCTCTCCATACAGTCTGCCGGTGGCGGTCCCGGCGCCGGCGAGTCCGTCCGCCGCGATCCACCACTGTATCCGGTCTCCGCCCGCCAGCCTTGCCGTGAGACCGCCGAACGTGCCTTCATCAATCGGAGGGTTGTCCGAGAACTCGCCGTCACCGCCGAGCCAGTCGTTCACCGCCGATGATGCCCGGCGCCGCACCGACTCTTCGCGCTCGGCCCGCGCGCTCACCTCGAGCTCGAGCCCCGTCTCGCCCAGCAATGTCCGGTAGCTCACCTCGCCACCCGTGGCGAGCGCGTAGTCGCCGTTGTCGTGCGCCGTGAAGGTCGCGTTGAAGGTGTTGCGCAGATTCGGTCCGGGTGCCAACGGGTCCACGTCGCGAATGTCGCGATAGCCGCTCACGCGTAGCCGGCCGCCCGGCGCATCGCGAATCACCGAGAGCCGGCCGGTGAGCCGCTCGTCGGAGATGCCGTAGCGCGCAGTCCCATGCAGCGTGGTGTACGCGAGGCCGGGCAGCTCCAGGCGATAACCCAATCCGAACGAGACGCCCTGGACCCGGTCGAACCGGAACGCGTCGAAGAGCCGCTCGTAAGCGATGCCGGAGCCGCGCGGTTCGGTCAGCTCGTCCGCAAGCGTATCGCCGATTGATGTGGAGAGAGGGAGAGCGGTCGAGTCGGTAAAGGTGGAAGTGGTGTCTTGAACGAGCGGAGCGAAGGCGGCGAGTGTGAGCGCTACGAAGGTTGCGACCATTTGCTCCGGCCGTCGCGGTGCAGTCCATACGCCTTGAGGCGGCGCCACAGCGTGGTGCGGCTGATACCGAGGTGTCGCGCCGTCTCGGCCAGCTTCCACCCATGCGCGTCCAGCGTCTTGACGATAGCCTGCTTCTCGCGTTCGGCCAACGTAGTCGGCCCTTCGATGCCCGGAACGAACATCGCCTCGCCCAGCTCGAGGGCACCGATCCGAAGCGGTCGGAGTCGGCCGCCAAGCGCCGCCAGGCGGACCTGCAGGTCGCTCGCCGTTTCGCTCACGTCAACGCTCGCGAGCGCGTCCCGGGCCGGCTGATTCAGGTATAGCACACGGCCGTCGCGGTCGAACACGACGACGCCCTCGCTGAACCCATCGAGCACCGACTTGGCGAGCGGCGAAAAGACCGAGGGGAGCCGGTCGAATGAGGTCGCTTCCATGGTGCCTGAAGATACGCTCATTGGGGTCCAAAGTTTCAATCCGTGACGTTTGGCGGCGCCGGACAACTCCACGGCGCCCCCCAGTTTCGACCGACGCGCCGACTCGCTACCATTACAGCCATCCCGTGACAACCTCGACGCTTAGCAGGACGCGCGCCGCCGATCGGGGCGCACACGTGCCCCTGGGTCTCGCCATTGCCGTGGCGAGCCTCGCGGTGTTGTTCGGCGGCCTTGCGCTCACCGCCGGCCGCGTGCGCTCCGGACCGGAGGGGCACACGCTCCTCTGGCTCGCGCTCGAGGGGGCGTTCTGCTGGGGCGTCGGTGTGGTCGCGTTCCGGCAGGCGCCGCGCTCCCCGGCGAGCCTGCCGTTCCTCGTGCAGCTCGCCGGCTGGACCACCTACTTCGCGCTCGTCTCGCTGCTGCCGCGTACGGGCCTCCCATCGGCGGGGCTCTTCGTGGCGTATGGCGTGGGCTCCTGGATGCACGCGCCAAGCCTCGTGCACTTCGCCCTCGCGCTCGGCTGGCCGCACCGCGAGCGGCGCTGGCGTGGGCCCGTGGCGGGCTGGTACCTGCTCCACGGCGTGCTCTTTCTGGTCGCGCTGGGAGCAGTGCTGGGCGGCGGCGCGGAAGTCTTCGAGGTCGTGGACGGCGTCGCGCGGGGGCAGGGGCTCAACCTCGCCGCGTTTCTCGTGAGCGTCGGCGTGCTCGTGTGGGCGCGGCGGAAGCTTCCCATGGCCGCAGGCCGACGGCAGAGCGTCGATATCGCTGTGGCCGCGATCGTCCTCGGCATGGGCCCAGCCTGGCTGGAATCGTACGTGCCCGCGCTGCGGCATTCGCTGAGCCCGGGCTTCCCCGTCGCCATGGCGCTCCCCGCGCTCCTGGCGCTCGGCTTCGGCGTGGCCCTTCTCCGCAACCGGATCTTCCACGACCGGCGGCTCGAAGCGGTGTCGCGCGAGCTCCAGATTCGCGTGTTGCTCGCGCGCGACCTCGCCACGGCCTCGGCCGATCTGCTCAAGCACCTCTGCGTCACGTTCGACGTGCACGGCGCGATGCTTCGCGTCGCCTCCACCGCCCCGGGAGGAAACGGCGGCAGCGAACCGCGTCTCCTCGCGTCCGCAGGTGAGCCGGGCGGCGACTGGGCCGCCGCGCCGCTCGCGGACGACGTCCGCTTCGACGCCGCGGCATCCGGGCTCACGTTTCCGCTCGCGGACGAGCACGGGCTCGTGGGAGAACTGCGCCTTGCCGGCCGGCTCGCCGGCGGGTTCGGCGCGCGAGAGCTGAGCTCGGTCCGCCGGCTCGCCGGCCCGCTTGCGGCGGTGCTCCGCGCCAAGCTCGCCGATCGCGAGCTCCGCGCGACAGCATCCGAGCTCGCCCAGCTCGCGAGCTCGTTCGCCGCGGCGGGCGCGCAGCTCGAGAGCACGGCACAGGTCTCGAATGCCGGCGCGCTTGACACGGCCGGTGGGGCACGGCAGCAGGTGAGCGACCTGGCCGAAGTGCGCGGTGCCGCGCTCGACACGGCGGCGGTGGCCGCAGAGGTGCGCGCGGAAGCCGGCCGCAGCCAGGAGGTGGGACAGGCCGTGGCCGATCACGGCGAGGCGCTCGTGCGGAGCTCCGAGGAGTTGGCGCGTGAGGTCGAGCGCGCGATGCAGGCGCTCGGCGTGGTGCGGGGCGAAGTCGACGCGCTGGTGGCCCGCGGCGATCAGATCGAACAGATCAGCAGCGCCATCAGCGGGCTCGCGTTTCAGACCAACCTGCTCGCGCTCAACGCGGCCATCGAGGCCGCCCGCGCCGGCGCCGAGGGTCAGGGGTTTGCCGTGCTGGCCGAGGAGGTGCGCAAGCTGGCGGAGGACAGCGGAACGTCCGCGCGCGACATCGGGCGGCTCGTCGCCGGCATCCGGGAGGAGATCGAGCGCGCGGTCGTGGCGCTCGCCCGCGTGCTCGACGACATGGAAGCGGCGGCAACACGCGGGCGCGCCGGGCGCACGCTGTTCGCGACGGCGCACCAGCGACTCGAGACGCTCGGCGAGGCCGCCACGGCGCTCAAGGAGCGAGCTGATGTCCTGCAGTCGGCGACCGCGACGATCGAGGCCGCGGTGCATCGGAGCACCGAGGTGGCCCACGGGCAGCTCACGCGCGCGGAGGACGCCGCGGCCGCCGTCCAGCAGCAGATGGCGACGGCGACGGAGCTCCGGCGCAATGCCGACCGGCTGGTCGCCGTCGGGCGACAGCTCGAGCATCTGCTGTAACTTTCGCCGCGGCGGCGACCAGCGCCGCGCCGCATCACTCTCCCACCGGCTCTATCGCCACCTCGCGCCGCTGGCGGCTTTCCGCCCAGAGCACGAGCGCGAGCCCGGCAAAGATCGCGAGGCCGGCACCCACCGCTCGCGCCGTCAGGCTCTCGCCCGTGAGTACGAGGGGCGCGATCGCCGCGGCGAAGATGGGCTGCAGGTAAATGTAGACCGCCACCACGTTCGACGAGGCCCGCCCGAGCGCCCAGATGTTGAGGAGATAGGTCACGATCGTCGGGAACGCGACGATGTACGCGGCCCACGCCCAGGTCGCCGGATGCACCGACGCAGGATGCAGCGCGCTGAGCCCCATCAGGCCCACCGGCAACACGCCCGCCAGACCGCCCACCATCACGTACGCGCTCATCGTGAGCGAGTCGTAGCGGCTCACCACGTCTTTCGCGAAGATGAAATACGCCGAGTAACACATCATCGCGAGCACGATGAGCAGATTGCCCAGCGCCTCACTCGGCGCGAGCGAGATTCGCTCCGGCCCGATCAGATACACCGTGCCCGCCGCCGCGAGGGCGATCCCCGCAAGCTTGAGCGCCGACGGGGGCTCGCGCCCGAGGAGCACCGAGCCGAGCACGGTGAACACCGGCGTCGAGCTGACCAGGATGGTCGCGTTGATGGCCGTGGTGTGGCGGAGGCCGAAGAGGAAGAGTGTCTGGTTTGCCGCGATGCCGAGCAGGCCCAGCACGACGAGGCGGCGAAGGTCGCGCCGGTCACGCACCCAGGGGCCGCCGCGCAGCCCGTTCACGAGCGTCAACACCGTCGCGGCGCCGGCCACCCGGAAGAGCACGAGCGCGCCGGGCGGCAGCTCGCGCAGCACGTACCGCCCCGCGATCGCGAGGCTCGCGAACAGGAGCTGGACGACGACAAGTGCGAGGTGGACCAGAACGAACCCCGCCCGCTAGTCGCGCGCGCGGCCGCGCGGGCGGCGCGCTCCATAGCGCTCCTGCCTCCGCTCGCGCAGCTCGCGCTTGGGCAGGCGCCGCAACTCCTCCTTGAGCGCGGCGAGCGTGTTCGCGCGAAGCGGCGGATGCCGCCCGCGCACTACCTCGAAGTGGATGGGCCGGTCGAGCGCGGGGAGGTCGCGGGGCTCGAGCCGCCGCGCCTGGCCCTCGCGCAGCCGGACCCGAACGACCGGCTCGCCGCTCTCGATATCGTACTCGAGCGGGACGGCGTCGCCCTTGAGCCGCACACTCGCCGGCAGCTCGGCCAGCCGGGTGCGGAGCGCGGCGTCCACCAGCGCCGCCGGGTCGAGCGCGAGCCGCGTGCGGAGAAACGAATCCCAACTGATGATGCCGTGGAGCTGGCGCCGCAGGAGGCCGCGCACGTAATCGGCGCGCGCCGTCCGGATCGTCCCGCCCGAGCGGCGCCAGAGGTCGTCCAGCTCGGCCAGCGCGCGCCGGAGGCGACCCTGATCGGGGTGGATCGTGTCACCCGCGATGAGGGCATCGGTGAGTGCATCCCGCGCCGCCTCGCGGAGGGCCTCGGGAATCTCGCCGTCGATCGGCTCCGCTTCGGTCTCCAGGTCGAACCCGAAGTAGTGCCGCGCCCGGCGTACGAGGAGCCCCGGCTGCCGCCGGGATGCGGTAACCTCCACGGCCGGTGCTCCCCACGTAGCGTGCTCGCGGACGAGATCGTACGGCAGCGTCGTGCCCTCGATCGCGGCACGCGGCACGCCGAAGCGGTCGGCGAAGTAGCGAAGGGAGCCCGCCACCGCGCCCCAGCTTCCCGCCACCGACGTCTTCGATACCCGGGCGGGCTGCCCGTCCGCGGTCTGCTCGTCGATCACGAGATCGAACGGCATGATGCGGGCGATCAGATCACCCCAGCGGCGCCGCACCTCGCGGGAGGCGCGCGGCAGCCGGGCCGGCAGCGGCAACTCGAGCGAGCGATAGACCGACGCCGTGCCGAGGGCCGCGTCCTCCACAGCCTTGACCAGCACGCCGCGGCGCTCGGCCCATTCCTCGAGTCCCTCGTCGAAGAGATGACGCGGCAGGCCGTACACTTCGCCCAGGTAGCCGTGCTCCTCCACCGCCTCGGCGTAGAGATTGTAGGCGGTGAGATGGTCGCTGCCGTTCACCACGACGCCGTGCAGGTCGCGCTCCTCGCGGGTCATGCGGTGGAGCGAGTCGATGCTGGAACAGACGGCGACCACTGGCACCAGCTCGGCGTCGGCGTGCACCAGCAACTCGCCCCACGGGCGCTCCACCGGCTGCGCCTCGACGGCGCGACCGTATGCGGTGAGCCTGCCTTGCTCCACCAGGCCGCGCCGGGTGAGGGTTTCGACGGCGCGCCGGTAGGCGATGCGGTCGAGTGGCACCGGAAGATCCAGATCGCGCGCGTCGACGCCGAGAGCGGCGCAGGTGATGGCGACACGCTCGGCATCGCCGGCGAGCTGGAACTCGGGCGGGCCGGGGCGCAGCTCCTCGAAGACGAGTGGCCGGTCGCTGAGGATAAACACTTCGCCGCCGGAAACGCGCCCGTGCACCCGCCCGGCCATCTGCAGGATTTCATTGGCGCCGAGATACATCCGGTGCAGCACGTTGCGGCCGCGGTCCACCACGTTACCGTAGCGCGCGTCGTAGATCACCACGGTGTCGAGCCCGCGCAGGTTGAGCGCCGACTGGCCCGCGGCGGTCATTGCGAGCAGCCAAGGATGCTCGACCTCGCCCTCGAGAAAGGGGCGGATCACGCGAATCGGCTCGCCGCCGTGATAGAACGCGGTCGTGAGCCGGCGCCACTGCTCCCCGAGCGACTCGGCGAGTTGCTCCACCTCGGCGCGCGTCGGCACGAACACGGCGACGCCGCGGCGCTCCTTCATCACGTGGCGGATGAAGCGCTCGTCGAGAAATTCCCCAGGCTTCTGCGGCAGCACCTTCACGCGCGCCTTGCGCGCCGGATCGAAGGCCTCGGTGACCAGCACCTCCGCGCTGTCGAGATAATGCGCGTAGAAGGCGGGGTCCACCGTCGCGCTGAGCCAGATGAACCGGCAGCCCGCGCGCTTGCCGAGCGCCAGGCAGAGCTCGAGCTCGGCGGAAGTCTGATGGATTTCGTCCACCACGAGCGTATCGCGCCCGGTGATGAGGCCGTCTTCGAACCAGCGCCGCGCGATGCCCGTGGTGACGATCACCACGTTCCAGCCGGGCGTGTCGGGTGTGGCCTCGCGCTCGCGGTTCACCACACCCACCTTGAGCGGCTCGCGCAGAATCGCCTCGGCGATCGGACGGATGCCGAGCGTCTTGCCGACGCCGGTGCCAGCGACGATGCCGAACGGCTTGCCCGCAGCGGCCCACGCGCGCAGCTCGTCGCCGTGCTCGCGTTCGAGCAGGGTATCGAGATGAAGGCCGAGTGCCAGCTCGATCGTCTCGCAGGCGGCGCGCGTCGGGGCAATCACGATGACGCGACCGTTCGGGTGAGGCGCCCGGAGATACGCCTCGAGGTCGGGCGGAAGCTGGTGATTGCGCCGCGTCTCCATGCGGGGAAGATAGGGACACGCGAACGCCCCCGCGGATGCGGGGGCGTTCGGTAAGGACGGCGAGCCGGATCGGAGAGATCGAGCGACGGAAGGCGCGAGTCGGATCAGTCGTCCCGGTCGTGGCCGCGGTAGGGTCGGCGGTCGCGCCAGTTGTCGTCGTCCGGCCGGTAGTAGCGGCCACCGCGCTCGTACACCACAACGGCGCGAACGCGCGTGCGGCCGTCGAAGCCACGATCGTAGTAGCGGCCGTCGTCGCCGTAGTAGTAAACCGTCGTGGCGCGGTAGCCGTGCTTGCGCCACCAGCCGTTCGCCCGACCGTGCGGCACGTGCACGCGCTCCACCACGATCACCCGCGGCGCGTAGCGCTCCACCACGACTCGGCGCACCGGCGGCCCGTAGATGACGTGTCCGGCGACCGGCCCGCTGCGGATGACGACGCCCGCCTCGACGATCTGCGCCCGAGCCGGTTGGGCCGCGAGCGTCAGGGCGAGCGCGATACCACCCACCAGGATGCTGGTCTTCATAACGGCCTCGATGTGAGAGTCGGACGACCCGAGGGGCCATCCGCGGAGAGGGACGCCGGGAGGCGGCTCCGGTTAAGCGGCGGCTTCGGGCCGGGAGGTCAGGCGGCGCGCCGGACGCGCGGGCGTTTGCGCTTGACGCCAGCCTTCCTGGCAGGCCGGCTGGCCGCGACCGTTGCGGTGGCCGGAGCGTCGACGCCGCGCGACTTCGGAGGCGTGGGCGTCGAATCCGCCGCCGGCTGGTGGGCGTCCACCCACTCGCAGACGAGTTGAAAGGCCGTTTGCCGGTCGAGGCCAAATGCCGCGGCGAGATAGGGAACGGCTCCGTACATGTTGCTCCGTCCACCGGCGCTCAGCCGGTTGAGATAACGGAGCCAGCGCTCCCTCGGCTGGAGCTTCCGTGCGGTCATCGGACTGGTCCTGAGCTGTGGGTATATCGAAAACCGAATATACACCGAAGCTAAACGACGGTCAAATCGACTTAGCCTGGAGGTAGGAAGCGGTGGGACTGCGCGTTCCACACTTGCCCGACTGGATGGCCGCGATGTTCACGAGCTACGCAGTTGTTCAATGCGGCTACGACCTCGCTGACGAGTAGCGCGAGCGCGGGGGTGCGGCGACGCGCTTCGTCAAATCATGGCTGCAGGCATCGAGGCGCGGCACTTGTCGCGAGGATCGGAGCATTTCATTGCGCTGTAGAGTTATCGCGGAGATAGGACCTTACGGATCCTCGCGCACAATTTGTGGTCCGCTTATATAACCGACAGTTCCGCTTCCGCCGCAAACGCCCGCTCGAGCTCGCCTCGCTGGGAAAGGCTTCCTGTCGCGTTGAACGAGCGCATCGAAGGGATTCATCGAGCACTTGAGGGCAGGGAAAGTGCGCACGCGGGAAAGGTGAACACCTGAAATGAGAGGGTAAGCCCAATGCAATGGCGCATTCGCCTTCAGCACGTCATGACTTGCGCAGCTGCGCTCCTGCTCATCTCGACCCCAGTGCGAGCGCAGGCCAACGGGCCTCCCCCGGAACCACACGTCACTGTACCCGAACTTTGCAGCCCTGATAGCGCGGCCGTCTTTCTCGCGTTCGCGGTCCGCGAAACACGTGCGGCCCGCGTCTTCGCGACATCGCCCGGCGAGCGGCTCGCTCTGTTGGAGTTGGGCACGCGTGCTAGATGAGTTGAAGGACGTCGAGTTGCCCCCGGATGATAGCAGGCTTTGTACGATGTTTTCCAGCGGGAGGACGAAACTTGGGAGAAGGGGCTGCGCGATGTCGCTGACAGCGCCCCAAATCGGGATGAGCTGCTACGCGCGACTTACCGCTATTATGTCCGAGCCGCCTCCCAGGAACTCGGCGTTGAGTGCCGCGGTCGTTTTCGTTGGCCCGCGCTACGCGAAGCGGCCCGAGCAGCCGCAGTTCTGTGACATGCAGTTCGAAACGTGGTGCCGTTCGGGCTCCGCTGAATCCAAATACGCGTGCGCGCGATGCGTTCCACGTTGGCCATACCTGTGCCACGAGGGCGAACTGTGCCGACCGAAGAGCAATTGATCCGTGAGTACGCACTTGCGTGGAACGAGCTTGATGCGGACCGTGTGATATCGCATCTCAGCGCGCAGGCGGTCTACGAATCACAGAACGTTATGATGCCATTGCGGGGCCGCGAGGCAATCGCCGAATACCTGCGCGGCAAGATGGCGACCATCCGAGCGACCCCTGAGGCCGCCGTGCGTGCGGAGCTTGGACTGTGCGGCGACCAGCGGGGGGCGCGCATTCGTCTGGTGTCGGCGTGGCCGGGCCGTCCATGCGTGTTGTTGCACCAGGGTCGGACCAACGAACCGGTCGCTCTCGTTCTCCTGGAGGTGGCAAAAGGCGAAATCGACCGGATCGATCTGTGCACCGTAGTACCAAGCCCAGCGTCCGCTGTTCGGACGGGACACTTCCCGCGGCTGTCCGACGGCGCGACCGAGGCGAATCTGTCAGGACTTTGACGGCAGGCCGCCCGAGCGAAGGTCAGTTTCCGTCGCTCTCCCCCCAGACGAGGCCCAGCCCCGCTATGCCTTCAATGAGCCGTCGGGTGGGCAGCGCTTCGGCAGTCGGGAACTCCTGCTCGATATTGCACAGAGCTTTGCTGAACGCGGCCGTGCCTCCGCGATCGAAGGTATGAAACACGAGCTGTCGCACGCCCGCCATCCGAGCAGCGATCACCTGAACCATCGCCATTAACTCCCGATTGCCACCGAAAGCACCGCATCCCCAGAAGCCGGTGTGCACGATAACTGAGCAGTCAGTGCCCGCGTGTCGGGCCGTCTCTACGCAGGCCGCTCGAAATGCCGACCACGCGGTGGCCAAGATATTTTCGACTTCGGATGCGCTGTATCGGCCATACCCTCCGCTCGGAGCCGTCATTGCGATGAGATTGGTAACTGTCGGCGGCTCGACGCGGCGCGTCGCGCGGCGGACGGTCTCCAGTGTGGCCCGCGCGAATGCCTGACCGTATAGACCATCGGGCCGGCCCTCGTCGACGCTCCGATCCGTGGCGACCTTGCATCGGCGTTCTGCACCGAGCACCAAAATCGGCGTCGGCCGCCCCCGTTCCGTCGTGAGCATCGGGGTCCGCGCCGCGCCGAGCGCCTCTTTCAGCGCGCCGAGTGCCGGGTGCTCCAACACCTGAAGCTCGTCTTGTGCCAAAAGGGGGGAGCCATAGGCCACGAACAGGTTTGGGTCGGCGAAGTTGACGTGCCATTCGCACGCGTTTCTGCCTTCGGCCAGTGGCACGTAATCGTAAACGCCTTCTCGATGTTCAACGGTGTCCTTGATACCCACCCATGCTCCCTGTGCCGGGAGCGCAACATCGGGCCAACGTGTGTACTCGAGCTGACCGCCATGAACGCTCCCTGGTGGGCAGGCGATTGCGAAGACCTCCAACTTGTTTCGATCGTGCCAAATCGGAGGCGTGGTGGTCATAAGATGCTGAGCGCAAAAGGTTTGCCGGTCCAAGGGTCGAAGCTCGTCGGTCATGGTGGTCCCTCTCGTGAGAATGGAGGCACGGGAGTCCGGTAGATTCCCCGCGAGATTGCCACTTCGGCGTTTGTACGGGCCTTGGAGCACCGCGTATTGAACAATCCAGTTTCATGTACGCAGCCTCGGTCACGTGCTGACGGCAAACTTGACAGGCTTCCAAGCCAGTCCCATACTAGGGCCGCTTTCGTCGCGTGGATCAATCAACGCCCGAGCTACCCGCCTTGGCGGGACTGCGTGGCCCCGTCCGGCCGCCGCGCTGCTCCTGCACCCGAACTCCAGCGCGCGGATTCGATCATGCTCCGTAAAATTCTGTCCATGTTTACCGAACCGAAAATGGAGGCACCCATGGCCGCGGATTTCTTCATTGGCGAGTCCCTCGTCGGCGGGGGCAATGAAGTCGCCCACATCGACCTGATGATCGGGTCGAAGTCGGGGCCCCTGGGCGCCGCCTTCACCCAGGCCCTCTCGCGCAACACCGATGGCTTCACCACCCTGCTCGCCGTGGTGACCCCGAACCTCCCCTGCAAGCCCGACACGGTGCTCTTCAACAAGGTCACCATCAAGGGCGCCAAGCAGGCGGTGCAGATGTTCGGGCCGGCGCAGGCCGCGGTCGCCCGGGCGGTGATGGACAGCGTCGATTCGGGCGTCATTCCGAAGGACAAGGCCAACGACTACTGCATCCTGGTCGGCGTGTTCATCCACTGGCAGGCCGACGACGACAAGAAGATCTACGACTACAACTATCAGGCGGTGAAGGAGTCGATCCAGCGCGCGCTCGCCGGCAAGCCGTCGGTGGACGAGGTGCTCTCCAAGTACAAGAGCGCGCGGCATCCGTTCGCGAGCGGCGCCGAGGGCTGATCGTCCGCCGCTACGCAGGTTCGAGATTCGACGAGGGGCGGCCCGCCGCGGGCGCCCCTCGTTGCTTACGACGCCACCGCCGCCGGGTGCGCCGCGCGTGTCCCGTCGACCCGAGAGGAGTGATCGCCCGCGATGCGCAAGCTCTTGCTGCAGCTCGACAGCTCCCGGTTGCCGAGCGTGTTCGATCAGGTGGTGGCCTACGACGCCGCAGCCGACGTGATCTTGAGCTACGGCGGCGTCACCGACACCGACGTGCGTGACCTGGTGCACGGCTGCATCTTCACGCGCGGTCCGCGGGACCTCAAGAACACGGCCATCTGGATCGGCGGCAGCAACATGGCGGCGGGCGAACAACTGCTCGCGATGGCGCTCGACGCGATGTTCGAGTCGTACCGGGTCTCCGTCATGCTCGACTCCAACGGCTCGAACACCACCGCGGTGGCGGCGGTGGTGCGCATCGAGCAGGCGGTGGGCGATGTGCGCGGCAAGCGCGTCGTCATCCTGGCCGGCACCGGCCCCGTGGGGCAGCGCGCGGCGGGCCTCCTTGCCAAGGACGGCGCCGACGTCACGATCACCTCGCGCAGGCCCGAGCAGGGCGAGAAGGCGCGCCGCTCCATCCAGGAGCGATTTCAAGTCCACGTCGACATCGTCGGCATGTCCGACGCCTCGCACGCGGCCGAGGTGCTCGAGGACGCGGACATCCTGCTCAACTCGGGGCCGGCCGGGGTGCTCATGGTTCCGAGGGCGGCGTGGGCCAACCGGAAAGGCCTCACGATCGCCGTGGACCTCAACGCCGTGCCGCCGCTCGGCATCGAGGGCGTCGAGCTCGAAGATGCCGGCGTCGAGCGCGACGGGGTGAAGGTGTTCGGCGCTTTCGGCATAGGCAACTTCAAGACCAAGCTCCACAAGGCGTGCATCGTCAAGCTGTTCGAGCGAAACGATCTCGTGCTCGACGCCGAGGCGATTTTCAAGGTGGCGCGCGAGCTGGTGGCCCGGAACGAGGACTGAGCGCCGATGCCGCGGGTCATCGGCATCGACCCCGGCACGGTTTCAATCGACGTGTGCGGCCTCGACGATGGCCGGCTCACGCTCGACCGTGCGTGGCCCACGGCCGAGGCGCTGGCAGACCCGGATGCGTTCGCCGCATACCTGCGCACCGCCGGCGAACCCGATCTCATCGCCGGCCCCTCGGGATACGGTCTCCCGCTCGTCCGGGCCGCCGACGCGAGCGACGCGGAGTGGCGCCTCGCGTTCCTCGCGCCGCCGGGTGAGGCGGGCGGCATCGGCGGGCTGCGGCGGCTGGTGCGGCGGCTCACCGAGCTCCGCCTGCCGCTTGTCTTTCTGCCGGGGGTCGTGCACCTCGACACCGTGCCGGCGCACCGGAAGCTCAATCGGGTGGATCTGGGCACGGCGGACAAGGTCTGCGCGGCGGCGCTCGGGATCGCCGATCAGATGCAGCGCGAACTCGCGGCGCCGGACGCGGCATCGTTCATTCTGCTCGAGCTGGGCGGCGCGTTCACGGCCGCAGTCGCAGTGGAGCGCGGGCAAATCGTGGACGGCATCGGGGGCACAAGCGGGCCGCTGGGCTGGCAGGCAGCCGGCGCGCTCGACGGTGAGGTCGCCTTTCTGGCGGGAGAGGTGAGCAAGGCGATGCTCTTCCGCGGTGGAGTGCGCACCATGATTGAGGCAAACCCGCTGCTGCGAGACACGGCAGTTGAGGCGCTGCTCGAAGGCGCGGCAAAGGCCGTCGCGCGGCTCAACGTCTCCGCGCCCGAGGCGCGCGAGGTGCTGCTCTCCGGGCGCGTGGCGGAGGACCCGGCCCTTCGTGCGGCACTCGCCGATCGCCTCGTGGCACGCCTTCCGGTGCGGCGGCTCGCGGGCTTCGCCGCGCGGGCCAAGCAGGGCGCGCAGGGCGCGGCAATCCTCGCCGACGGGCTGGGCGGCGGGAGCCACGCACGATTGATGGAGCGGCTCGGTATTCGGGAGGCTCACGGCACGGTGCTCGACCATCTCTTCGTCATCTCGCCCGAGCAGGCCCGCTCGAGGCTCGGGCTCGCAGGCAGCGCATGAGGCGGGCGCTGGGCGATGCGGCCGGCGCCGTGAGTGGCGCACAGGCCTTTGACGTGGTGATTGCGGGCGTGTCGGCGCGCGCGCTGGCGGAGTCGGCTGCTATGGCGGGGCTCAGAGTGGCGGCGGTGGACGCGTACGGCGACGTCGATCTCGCGACGTGCGCCCACGCCGTGGCACTCCGCCGTGATCTTGGGCTCCGCTACAGCGCCGACGCGGCAGCCGAGGCCGCCGAACGGCTCGATGCAGCTGCGGCGGCGTACGTGTCGAACATCGAGAATCACCCTGCCGCCCTCGAGCGCCTCGCCGCCGGCCGCACGCTGCTCGGAAACGGGCCCGCCGTGCTGGCGCGGGTCCGCGATCCGTTGCTCGTCGCGCGCGCGCTCCGGGCCCGCGGTTTCGAGGTGCCGGCGGTGCGCGCCTCGGCCGTCCGCGCCGGGGCGGTGCGCACGACAACCGGGTCCTTGATGTGGCTCCGGAAACCGCGCCGCTCCGGCGGTGGCCACGGGATCACGACGTGGGCGCCGGGAATGCCGCTCACGCGCGCCGCGTACCTGCAGGCCTGGATCGACGGCCAGCCCGGCTCCATCTCGTTCGTCGCCGACGGGCGGCGCGCGGTGCCGCTCGGCCTCTCGATCCAGCTCATCGGGGATCGCGCGTTCGGCGTGGCTGGATTTCGTTATTGCGGTAGTCTGCTCGCGGGCGGCCCGGTGCCGCTGTTCGACGAACAGGATCGGCTGGCGCGGGCCGCGCTGGCACTCGCGCAGGCGGTGGCCGAGGAGTTTGGCGTGGTGGGATTGAACGGGATCGATTTCGTGGCGCGCGGCGGTATTCCCTGGCCGGTCGAGGTGAACCCGCGCTACGCCGCGTCGATGGAGCTGGTGGAGCGGGCGCATGGCGTCTCGCTCTTCGCGCTGCACGCGGCGGCATGCGCGGGAACGCTGCCCGCGACGAATCCCTACCTGCGTCCGCTCGCGCACACGTTCGGCAAGGCAGTCGTGTTCGCGGAGGAGGGGATGGTCGCCCGACCCATGCGGCGGTGGCTGCGCGACGGCTCGGTGCGCGACGTGCCGCATCCCGGCGAGCGTATCGGCGCCGGCGAGCCGATCTGTACCGTGTTCGCGCAGGGCGCCGATGCGGAGTCGTGTCGCGGCCGACTCGTGCGCCGGGCCGCTGCGGTGCGCGCCGCCCAGATGCGTGCAGGCGGCGACACGCGGCGCGGCGGGCGCATGCGGCGGAGCGTCGCATGACGGCGCCTGTGCGCGAAGTGGCGCATGCCACCTGCCTCGGATGCGGCTGCGCCTGCGACGACATCGACGTCTCGGTCGCCGCCGATGGGAGCGAGCACATCGTTGAAGCGCGGAACGCCTGCCCGCTCGGCCTCCGCTGGTTCGGTGATGGGCGGGTGCCCGGTCGCGTGCTCCTGCGCGGCGCCGCCGCTTCGCGCCCTGACGCCGTGTCGCGCATCGCCGAGCTGTTGCACGCGGACCGTCCGGTGCTCGTCTATCTCGCGCCGGACATCTCGACCGCCGCGCAGCGCCGGGCCATCGCACTGGCCGATCGCGTGGGCGGGCGGCTCGACAGTGTCACCAGCGACACCGCGGCGGCGGGCATACTCGCCGGGCAGTGCCGTGGGCGCGCGACGTCGACGCTGGGCGAGATCCGGAACCGCGCCGACTGCCTGCTGTTCTGGGCCGTCGATCCGGCGGAACGCTATCCGCGCTATCTGTCGCGCTACGCACTCGACCCGGTTGGCACGCAGGTGCCGGGCGGGCGCGCGGGACGCCTCGTGATCGCGGCAGATGTGGGCAGCGCGCGCGGCCCGGCGGACGCCGAGGCGCGCCTCACGCTCGCGCCGGACAAGGAGATCGCCGCGCTCGGTGTCATGCGCGCCGCCCTGCTCGGGCGCGCGCTCGGCGGCCTCGATGCCGGGCTCGCCGCGGCGGCGGAACTGGTCCGCCGCCTGGCCGCTATGCGTTACGTCGCCATCGTGCACGACGCAGAGCCGC
Organism: Gemmatimonadales bacterium; assembly: GCA_036279355.1. Taxonomy (NCBI): domain Bacteria; kingdom Pseudomonadati; phylum Gemmatimonadota; class Gemmatimonadia; order Gemmatimonadales; species Gemmatimonadales bacterium. The sequence continues at coordinate 189,060 of DASUJH010000028.1, read as the reverse complement.
AGGCCGCGGGACATTCGCCGGAGCGGGCCGAGGGACTTATCGGCCTGGCGCAGGCGCTGAACGGGCCGACCCGCTGCACCCTCAGCAGCCTCAGGGCGGGGGGTAATCGGTCGGGCGCCGATGCCACGCTCATCTGGCAGACGGGATATCCGTTCGCCGTGGATTTCGACGCCGGCTACCCGCGCTATCGCGCCGACGAACCCGCGAGCACGCTGGCCGGGGCCATTGCGGCCGCACTTGTGGTCGGCGCGGCGGGTCTCCTGCCGGACGCCGTGGCACGCATGCTCGCAAGGGTGCCGACGGCCGTCGTCGGCCCGCGGGCGAGCGAGGCGCCGTTCGCCGCCGAAGTGGCGATCGACACCGGCGTCGCCGGGATCCACGAAGGCGGCACCGGCTACCGCATGGACGACGTCCCCCTGCCGCTGGCGGCGGTGCTTCCGGGGCCCGTGTCCGCTGGGACGGTGCTCGACGAGATTGCGGCGGCCGTCGCGGCAAGCGCCGCGAATCGCGGGGCCCCCGCAGGCGCACGATGACCCCGCCCGAGCGCCTTCGCATCCGGGGTGGCGCCGTGCACGATCCGACCAACGGCGTGGACGGCGAGGTCCGCGACGTCTGCGTCGAGAACGGCCGCGTCGTGGCGAGTCTTCCCGCCGACGCGCCCTCGATCGACGCGCGCGGCATGGTCGTGATGCCGGGCGGCGTCGACATCCACGCGCACTTTGCCAGCTCGGCGTGCAACCACGCGAGGCGGCTCCTGCCCGAGGAGCACGCGGCCGAACCGGCGCCAGCGCCGCCGATCGCGCCCGGGGATGGTCCGGCCCGCTCGGGCACCGGCGGCACGCTGCCGACCACCTTCACCACCGCCTACCGGTACGCCGGGCTCGGCTACACCACGGCGTTCGACGCGGCGGTGGCTCCGCTCACGGCGCGCCACAGCCACCACGAGCTCGACGACACGCCGATCGTGGACGCGGGCCTCTACGCGCTCATGGGTAACGACGAATACCTGCTGCGCCAGATCGATGCCGGCGAGCGCGACCGCGCGCGCGACTACGCCGCCTGGCTGCTCGGCGCGGTCGGCGCCTACGCGATCAAGGTCGTGAACCCGGGCGGCATCGAGGCGTGGAAGTCGGGCCAGCGCAATCTCACGGACCTGGACCAGGCGCTCGGCACCAGCCGGGTGACGCCGCGCGCCATCCTCGAGACGTTGGTGGATGCGGCGAATGTGCTCGGGCTTCCGCACCCGGTGCACATCCACTGCAACAACCTGGGCCAGCCCGGCAACAGCGCCACCACGCTCGCCACCATGGAGGCGTTGGCCGGGCGGCGGGCGCACTTCACTCACCTCCAGTTCCATTGCTACGGCGGCGAATTCGGCAAGGGGCCGTGGGGTTCGGCGGCGTCCCGCGTCGTCGAGTATGTGAACGACCACCCCGAGGTGAGCACCGACGTGGGCCAGGCGATGTTCGGCGCCGCCACCACACTCACCGCCGACAGCCCGGTCGAGTACCTGCTCCACGCAAGCAGCGGGCGGAAGTGGGTCAACATCGATGTCGAGCTGGAGACGGGCTGCGGCATCGTCCCCTACTCCTACAAGGAGAAGGCCGCCGTCTCCGCGTTGCAGTGGGCCATCGGGCTCGAGCTCTTCCTGCTCTCGCGGGACCCGTGGCGCGTGGTGCTTTCGACCGATCACCCCAATGGCGGTTCATTTCTCTCATATCCCCGCCTCATTCAACTTCTCATGGACCGCTCGGCCCGCGACGAGCAGCTCGCGCGGGTGAACCAGAAGCTGCTGGCCGGGAGCGCGCTGGCCGATGGGCTGGCGCGCGAGTACACGCTGAACGAGATCGCCATCGTGACCCGCGCCGGGCCGGCCCGCCTGCTCGGGCTCGCGAGCAAGGGACACCTGGGCGTCGGCGCGGACGGAGACGCCACCGTCTACCAACGCGAGCCCGACATCGCGCGCATGTTCTCGACCCCGCGCTACGTCGTGAAGGCAGGCCGCGTGGTGGTGGAGGAGGGCCAGCTCCGCCGCGCGCCCGAGGGCCGGCGGCTTTTCGTCCGTCCGGCTTACGACTCGGCGGTGCTGCGCGACATCCGGCGCCACTTCGATGCGTACTCCACGGTCTCGTTCGACAACTACCCGGTGCGCGACGTGCCCGGCGCCCCCGTGGAGACCCGCCAGTGAATGTCCGCGGCGTGTTGATCGAGGACACCTTCGCCGAGGCGTTCACCGTGCGCGCGGCGCGGATCATCATCACCGGCGCGAGCGCGCGCTGGGTGAGCGCGGCGGCGCTCAAACTCACCGGCTTCGCCACGTCGGTCATCGGCTGCAAGGTCGAAGCGGCCATCGAGCGCGAGCTCGGCTCAAGCGATACGCCGGATGGCCGGCCCGGCGTAAGCGTGCTCATGATGACGATGGGCAAGGACGACCTGCCCAAGCGGCTGATCGAGCGCATCGGCCAGACGGTGCTCACCTGTCCCACGACCGCCTGCTACGACGGCCTGCCCGATGCACCCGACCGAATCGGCGTCGGTTCGTCGCTCAGATACTTCGGCGACGGATTCCAGATGAGCAAGGTGATCGGCGGCGAGCGCTTCTGGCGCATTCCCGTGATGGAAGGCGAGTTCCTGGTGCAGGAAAAGTTCGGGATGCAGAAGGCCGTAGGCGGCGGCAACTTCCTCATGCTCGCTCGCTCGGACGGCGCCGCGCTCGCGGCCGCCGAGGCCGCGGTCGACGCGATGCACGGCATGCCGGGCGTGATCCTTCCCTTCCCCGGGGGCGTCGTACGGAGCGGCAGCAAGGTCGGCGCGCGCCGCTCGAAGACGATGATCGCCTCGACCAACGACGCGTATTGCCCTACGCTCCGCGCCGTCACGCAAACGGCGCTGCCCGAGGGCGTCAATTCGGTCCTTGAAATCGTCATCAACGGCCTCGACGCGCCGGCGATCAGCCGGGCGATGCGCGCCGGCATCGACGCGGCCTGCCGCGAGGGCGTGGTCGCGATCAGCGCGGGCAACTACGGCGGCAAGCTCGGTCCATACCACTTCCATCTGCGCGCGATCATGGGCGGCGAGGCGCCTGCGGCGGAGTCGCCGGCTGCATCTTCGCCGTCCGCGCCGGCATCATGAGCGACGAAGTCGTCCTCACGCTCAAGCGCGCGCTCGACCGCCGAGTGGACGCGTCCGCGCTGGCGCTCGACCTCTGGGCCGAGCTCGACGAAAGCGCGATCGCGCGCCAGGGCGTACGCGTCGCCGCGGTCGGGCTCGTTCCGCTGGGTGAGTTTTTCGAGGTCCGCGGCGGACGTTCGCACCGCATCCGCTTTGCCGGCGACCTCACCCAGATCGAAGGACTCGGCACCGGCCTCGATGGCGCCGAGGTCGTGATCGAAGGCGCGGCGGGGCGCGCGACCGGCGCGCGGATGCGGAGCGGCCGGATCGAGGTGCACGGCGACGCCGGCTGGGGCGCCGGACTGGAGTTGGCCGGGGGCGTGCTCGACGTGCGCGGAAACGTCGGGCCGCGCGCGGGCGGCGCGCCCCTAGGTGCCAAGCGCGGCATGACCGGCGGCGTCGTCATCGTGCGCGGCTCGGCCGGCCCGGAGGCCGGCGCGGCCATGCGCCGCGGCCTGGTCGCGGTTGCGGGCGACGTCGGTGAGAGTGCCGGGCGCGCCGTCATCGCGGGCACCGTGGTCGTGTTCGGCGCAGTGGGTCCGAATCCCGGGCGGTGGTCCAGGCGCGGCAGCATCGTCGCACTCGGCAACATCACACCCCCGGCCACGTACGCGTACGCCTGCACCTATCGTCCCGAGTACGTGGCATTCCTCCTCAAGCATCTCGCCGAGCGGCACCGGATGGCACCGCCGCGCGAGCATTCCTCTGGCCTCTATCGACGCTACAGCGGCGACCTCGCCGAGCTGGGCGCTGGAGAGATTCTGGCATGGACACCGAACCGCTGACGCCGAACCTCAACGCGCTCGCTGCGGAAATTGCCGATGGGATGGAGGACCACGCGGGGCTGCTCCGGGTGCGGGTGCACGCGCTTGCGAGCGGCGCCCGTGTCATCGACGCGGGCGTCGAGACCGAGGGCGGCCTCGATGCCGGCCTTGCGCTCTCCGAGATCTGCATGGGCGGGCTCGGCAGCGTCACCTACAGTCCGCTCCAGATCGGCGGCGAGACGTGGGCGGGCGTTACGGTCTGGACCGACCATCCCGCGGTGTCGTGCATGGCGTCGCAGTACGCGGGGTGGGCCATCTCGGTGGGAAAGTACTTCGCCATGGGCTCGGGGCCGCTCAGAGCGCAGGCACGCGTCGAGAAGGAGCTGTTCGCAAAGCTGGGCTACGCCGAGACGGCGGAGCGCGGTGTGCTCGTGCTCGAGGGCCGCACGCTGCCGACCGACGAAGTAGCAAACTGGGTGGCCGGCAAGGCGCGCATGCAGCCGCCCGAGCTCACCTTCGTCATCGCGCCGACGGCGAGCCTTGCGGGCGGCGTGCAGATTTCGGCCCGCATTCTGGAGACCGGGCTCCACAAGATGGAAACGCTCGGCTTCGACGTGAGAAAGATCGTGAGCGGCATCGGCACCGCGCCGATCGCACCGGTGGCGAAGAACGATCTCCGGGCCATCGGCCGGACCAACGACTGCATTCTTTATGGCGGCCAGGCGCGCTACACCGTCCACGCGGGCGACGACGAGCTGGCCGAGCTCGTGCCCAAGGTTCCGGCTTCGGCTTCGCACGACTACGGCGTGCCGTTCTACGACATCTTCCAGCGATACGAGGGCGACTTCTACAAAATCGATCCGCTGCTCTTCAGCCCGGCCGAGGTCTGGCTCACCAGCACGGAGAGCGGGCGGACGTTTCATGCGGGACGGCTCAACCCCGAAGTGCTGGCCGCGTCGTGCGGCTGATGTCACGCTTGACGGAGTGCACCCTTCACGCCCGGAGATCGTCGATGCGCCCCCTGTTCCCGCTCCTCTTGCCGTCCCTGTTGCTTGCTGCCGCGTGCGCCAAGCCGGCCGACAAGTCCGCTACGCCCGCGGATACCACCGCGGCGCCCGCCGAGCAGCCGGCCGCGGCGCCCGAAGCGGCGCCCGCCGCGGCCGGTCCGCAGGCGATCGTCGCCGTACTGTATCGCCAGCCCAAGAGCCCGGCCGCGTTCGAGAAATACTACGCCGAGAAGCACCTGCCGCTCGTGAGCAGCCTCCAGAGCGAAATCGGCTTCACGAGAGCGGAGCTCACCAAATTCACCTCGACGCTCGATGGCAAGCACCCGACGTTCTACCGCCAGGCCGAGCTGTATTTCCCGTCGATGGACGCGCTCCAGAAGGGCATGGCCACCGAGGGATTCAAGAAGGTGGGAGCGGATCTCAAGAACTTCGCGACGGGCGGGCTCGAGGGCCTCGTGGCCGTCGAGACGGGCGACAGGAGCGACGCCGCGTGCCCCGCGCTCGTAGCCGTCGTGTATCACATCCCGAAGGACAGCTCGGCGTTCGAGAGCTACTACTCCGCCAACCATCTGCCGCTGGTGAGCCGCGTCCAGGGCGACATCGGCTTCAATCGCGCGGACCTCACCAAGTTCACCGGCAACCTCGACGGCAGCGCGCCGGCCGAATACCGCCAGGCCGAGCTGTGCTTCCCCTCGATGGACGCGCTCAAGAAGGGGATGGCCACCGACGGGTTCAAGCAGGTGGGCGGCGATCTCAAGAACTTCGCCACCGGCGGCCTCGTCGGCCTGATCGGGGAGCAGCAGTAGGCCGGGTGCCGCGCATCCCGATTCTGGCCTCCCGCCAGGGCTGGCACACCGATGAGCTGCGCCGCGCCCTGGCGGATGAGGGGCACGAGGGGGTCGTGGTTTGCTACGAGAGTATGGTGGCGCGCGCCGGGAGTCTGTCCGGGCTCCGAGCGGGTGGCAGTGAGGCGGGCGCGGTCGAGCTGGATGCCGCGCCCGCGGTGCTCGCGCGCATCGTTCCGGCGGGGTCGCTGGAGCAGATCATTTTCCGGGTGGACGCGCTCCACCGGCTGGAGGACCGCGGTGTGCGCGTACTCAATTCGCCCGGCGCCATCGAGCGCACGGTCGACAAGTTCTACACGACGTCGCTCCTCGAGAGGGCCGGGCTGCCGACGCCGGAGACGTTTGTCTGCGAGGATCCCGACGAAGCGATCGCATGCTTTCGCGCGCTGGGCGACGCGATCGTGAAACCGCTCTTCGGCTCGATGGGCCTGGGGATGGTGCGGGTGAGTGATGAGGAGACCGCGTGGCGCGTCTTCCGGGCCGTCGAACAGATTCGCGGTGTGTTCTATCTCCAGCGCACCGTGCCTCACACGGGGCGCGACGTGCGCGCGTTCGTGATAGGAGATCGGGTCCTCGCCGCGATCGAGCGCGCCGCGGACGGCTGGCGCACCAACGTGTCGCGCGGCGCGCGGGCGCGGCCGATCGAGCTGCCGCCCGCCTGGGCCGAGCTCGCAGTGCGGGCGGCCCGGGTGGTCGGCGCGGAGTACGCGGGCGTTGACCTGCTCCCGGCGGAAGACGGCACCGTGTACGTGCTCGAGGTGAACGGCATCCCCGGCTGGCGCGGTCTCCAGACGGCGACCGGCGTGGACGTGGCGGGTGCCCTGGTGCACCACCTGCTTGGGGCGAGCGTGCGCGGGTGACGCCGGAGAAGGTGCGGGCCGCCGCCGTGCTCGCGTGCCTCGTCGAGGCGAGCGCGGCCAAGCCCGGCAACGTGTCGCCGGGACGCCCGTTCCACGACACGAGCTACGAGGACTTTCTGGCGAGCGCTGTCGCGATCGGGCCGGCGATGGCGGCCGCAGGCGACGAACCCCTGGGCACGACGGTGCGCCGCGCGGTCGAGGCCACCCGCTGCACCACCGATCGCAATACGAACCTCGGCATCGTCCTGCTGCTGGCGCCGCTCTGCCGGGCCGCGCTCGCCACGCGGGAGCCCGGTCGCGGGCTCCGGTCCGAGGTTGCAGCCGCGCTCGGGGCTACCACCGTGCACGACGCGGCGGACGTGTACCACGCCATCCGGCTCGCTCGCCCCGCGGGGCTCGGCACCGCGGCTGCACAGGACGTGGCCCAGCCGCCGTCCGTCACGCTGCGCGAGGCGATGGCCCTCGCCGCCGATCGCGATTCCATCGCGCGCGAGTACGTCACCGACTTCGCCATCACCTTCGAGCTCGGCGCGCCGGCCGTGCGCGCGGCGCGCCGCGACGGCCTCACTTGGACGGATGCCGCGGTCGAGGCCTACCTTGGCATTCTCGCGGCCGTCCCGGACAGCCACATTGCCCGGAAGCTGGGTCGGGGCGAGGCGGAGCGCGTGTCCGGAATGGCCAGCGCCGCGCGGGCGGCCGGCGGCGTCCGCACCGATGCCGGCCGGGCAGCGCTCGCCCGGTTCGACGCCGAGCTACGCGACCCGGGCAATAGTCGCAATCCCGGCACCTCGGCCGATCTCACCGCGGCCGCCCTAGGCGTTGTTATCTTGGAGCAAGGCTGGCACTGATTCGGAGAGTGTCCCCGTGCAAAGCAGCTTTCGCGTCGAGGTGAACAAGGACTATCTCGTCTTCGCCTCCGCCCACTTCATCACCTTTCGCGGCCACCAGTGCGAGTCGCTCCACGGGCACAACTACCGAGTGGGCATCGCGGTCGAGGGCACAATCGACAACGAGTGCCTCTTCGTGCTCGACTTCAGCGTGCTCAAGAAGATGGTCCGCACGCTGGTGGACGAAATCGACCATAAGGTACTGCTCCCCACCCGGAACGCGAAGCTCGCGTTCCACGAAGAGGGCAACCGGCTCAGGGTCGACTACTTCGGGGAGCCGACCTACGTCTTTCCGCGCGGCGACTGCGCGCTGCTTCCGATCGCGAACACCACGGCAGAAATGCTCGCCCAGTATCTGGGCACGGCCGTGCGCGACCAGCTCCATCAGGCGGGGCACCGGCACCTCACGCTGCTCGAGCTCGAGGTGGAGGAAAACTTCGGGCAGGGCGCCACCTACCGCGAGGTGCTCGCCGCCGACTGAACCGCCGCACGCCGGCCGCGGAGCGCCGCCACGTCGGCTGCGCCGATCCGGCCGGTGTGCAGCGCGCTGGCCACGAGCGCACCATCGCACCCGGCGCCGGCCATCCGCTCCAGATCATTTCGCGTGCGCACGCCGCCGCCGGCCAGGAGCCGCGTGCGCGGACAACGCCGGCGCACCTGGTCGAGCAGCGCGAGATCGACGCCGCACCCCGCGCCCACTCGCGCGAGATCGAGAATGAGCACCGTGCCGACGCCGAGCTCGACCGCGTGGCCCGCGAGCTCGACGGGCGGCTTGGAGTCGGCAGCGTCCCGGCGCAGTGCCGGATGGAGAATCGGCGCGCCGTCCCGGAGGTCCAGACTCAGGACAACGCGTGATGTGCCGACGGCCTGGACGATGGCGGCGAGCTCCGCGAACGAGCGGAGGGTTTCGAGACCCACCACGACAGCCGTCACACCGCATGCGAGCACCTGGCGCGCACCCGCCGCGGTGCTCACACCGGCATCCACCAGCAGCTCGCCGCCCGCGCCGTCCACGGCCAGATCGGCGGCCAGGTCGTGGAGCAACGAGCGCTGGATCGGTTTCCCTTGAATGGCGTCGAGATCGGCGGCATAGCACGCCGCCGTGCCAAGCGAGCGCCAGTACGCCCGCGCCAGCGCGCGCGCATCGCCCGGCGCATCGCGGGCCGTGTCGAGTAGCGCCGACCGCACCGGCTGGTACGCCGAGCGGACGCCGCCCCGCGCATGCATCGCGACACCATGCGCCAGGTCGAGCACCGGTATGATTTCCATGTACGGGCCTCGGAAGGCGTGATGGATCGGATCATCGGGTGGGACATCGGCGGCGTCAACACCAAGGCGGCATGTGTCGCGCGGGACACACCGCTCCGATCGCTGGTGGCGCCGTTCGAGATCCAGCGCGACCCCGCCGGCCTCGCGCCCCTTCTGGTCGAGGTGTCGGCGCGGCTGGGCGCGGGGCCCGGCACCCACCACGCGGTGACCATGACGGCCGAGTTGTCGCAGCATTTCCGGACCAAGCGCGAGGGCGTCCGGTTCGTGCTCACGGCGCTCGATGCCGTAGCGACAGCGGAGCGGATTCACGTCTACGGTACCGACGGGCAGTTTCGCCAGCCGGCGGATGCGCGCGACTGTCCGCTCGCCGTGGCCGCCTCCAACTGGGTGGCAGGCGCGGCATTCATCGCTACCGAAATTGCCGACTGCATTTTCATCGATACCGGCACCACCACGACGGACGTCATCCCGGTCGTCGGCGGAGCCGTCTCCGCCACGGGCCGAACCGATCCCGCGCGACTCGCATCCGGCGAGCTCGTCTATACCGGCGCGCTCCGCACGCCGGTCGAAGCGATCGTGTCGCGGGTGCCTTTCCGCAGCGGGCTAGCGAGGGTCTCTGCCGAAAGATTCGCCCTCGCCGGCGATGTCCACCTCTGGCTCGGCCGGCTCGCGCCCGAGGACTACACCGTGCCGGCGCCCGATGGCCGCCCGGCCACGCGCGAATTCGTCCGCGAGCGCCTCGCGCGGGTGATCTGCGCCGACCGCGATATGGTGTGCGACAGCGACATCGACGCGCTCGCGGCCGCGGTGGCCGAGGCCCAGGTGGGAATGCTCCAGGACGCGATCGGTGAGGTGCGGGCGCGCGTGCCCGAGCTGCGCCTCGCCGTGACGGCCGGCTTGGGTGAGTTCATCGCCGCCGAAGCGGCGCGGCGCTCCGGGCTCGAGGTGGAATCGCTTGGCGCGCGGCTCGGCATGGACGCCGCACGCGCGGCGCCCGCCGCCGCCGTGGCCTTGCTCCTCGCCCGCTCGCGAACGGTCGCCGCGTGACGGGCGGCACGATGGCCAACCTGCGCGAGCTTCCGCTCACGGTGATCAAGTTGGGTGGCGGGCTGATGCGCATTCCGGGCGCCCTCGACCTGGCGGCCCGCGCGATCGCGTCAGCGGCGCGCCGGCGCCCGCTCATCGTCGTGCCGGGCGGCGGACCGTTTGCCGACGCTGTGCGGACGCTCGATGCCGCGCTCGGCCTCTCGCCATCCACCGCGCACTGGATGGCGATTCTCGCGATGGATCAATACGCCTGCGTGATCGCGGATCGGCTCGACGGCGGCTGCATCGCGTGGGAGCGCGAAGGGATTCGGGAGGCGCTTGCCGCGGGCAAGGTGCCGGTGCTCGCGCCGTTCCGCTGGATGCGCGCCGCCGACGTGCTGCCGCACTCCTGGGACGTGACCGGCGACAGCATCGCGGCCTTCGTTTCCGGCGCGCTCGACGCCGACCTCCTGGTGCTGCTCAAGCCGATTCCGGGCGGCACGGCGGACCTGGTGGATCGCGGGTTCAGTGAGGTGCTGCCGGCGGGAGTGCGCGCAGTGGTACTCGGGCCGGCGGAGCTGGACAGACTGGAAGAGGTGCTGGCGCGCTAGCGCGCCGCCGGCCTCACGCCGCCCGGGCCGCCGTGCGGAGCTGCACCACCAGCGCACCGACCGCCGCGAGCACGCGCTCGTCGCCTTCGCGCAGCAACGCCGCGAGGATGTGCTTGCACACTCGGTCGCGCCAGAGGTGATCACCGCAGTCGCAGCGCGGGTGCACCGCGCTCACGAGATCCACCCAATGCTCCTGGGCCCCGCCGCTCACGCGGTACTGTCCCACGCCAACCCGCTCGAGGTGCAGCTCCAGACCCCGCTCCAACCGATTGAAATCGACTCCGCCCGCTGCGGCGAAGTCGATGGCTACGTCCATCATTGCCCTGCTCCAGGTGACCGGTCCAACGCTTCGGAACGACGGAAATTTAACCGGACTTGAGGGCAGGAGGAAGCGGGCAGAGCCATGCTAAGTAGCTATGAGGCAGCATTTTACAGCGTCAGCGACCGAGCGTGCCCACCTTCCGCGCCCGCCGGGCCGACCGGCCCACCACCGGCCCGCTCGCGAGCCGTTCAGCGAGCTTGTCCGCCGGCATGGCGCGGCCCACCAGGTGACCCTGGATCTCGTCGCACCCGAGGCGGCGCAGGAAGGCGAGATGCGCATCGGTCTCGACGCCCTCGGCCACGACCTTGAGCTCGAGCGCGTGCGCCATCGCGATGATCGCCGCCGTGATCGCGGCGTCCTTCGGGCGGGTGACGAGATCGCGCACGAACGCGCGATCGATCTTGAGCGCGTCCACCGGGAAATGCTTGAGGTAGCTGAGCGAGGAGTATCCGGTGCCGAAGTCGTCGATCGAGAGCTGTACGCCCATCGCCCGGAGCGCGTGCAGCGCAGAAAGGGTCTCGTGCTCGCGATCCATCAGCGCACTCTCGGTGAGCTCGAGGCCCAGATGGCGCGAGGCGATACCGGTTTCCGCGAGCACCTCCCGGACCGTGGCCACGAGCGTGCCCTGCCGGAGCTGGCGGCTCGCGAGGTTCACTACGACCCGGATCGGGGGAAGCCCCGCCTGCTGCCAGGCCCGGTGCTGCGCGCACGCGGCGCGCAGCACCCACTCACCGAGCGGGCAGATCAGGCCGGTCTCCTCGGCGAGCGGCACGAACTCGCCGGGAAGCAGCAGCCCGAGCGACGGGTGGCGCCACCGCACGAGGGCTTCCGCGCCGGCCAGTCCGCCCGAGGTGGCGTCCACGATCGGCTGGTAGTGCAGCTCCAGCTCGTCGCCCTCGAGCGCACGGCGGAGATCGCCCTCCAGCGTGAGCCGGTGCAACGCGGCGGCGTTCATCGACCGGGCGTAGAGCTGATAGCCGTTGCCGCCCTGGCCCTTGGCCTGGTACATCGCCGTGTCGGCGTGCGCGAGGAGCATCGCGGCGTCCTCGCCATCGCCCGGGTGAAACGCAACGCCGACGCTCGCAGTCATGAAAATCTCGTGCGCCCCGAGGCGGAACGGCGGGGCCAGAGCGGCAAGCGTGCGGCGGGCGAAGGCTATCGCTTGGTCGGCCTCGTCGAGCCCGGCGAGCACGACGGCGAATTCGTCGCCGCCGAGCCGGGCCACGTCGATGCTCGGTGCGCCCGCCGACAGCACCGCCGCCGTTTCTTCGTCGGCCCTGGACGCGCGCAGCCGGGCCGCGACCTGGCGCAGCAACTCATCCCCCGCCTCATGCCCCAGCGTATCGTTGATGCGGCCGAAGCCGTCGAGGTCGACGAAGTAGACGGCCAGCTGCCGCCGGGTGCGCTTCGCGTCGGCGATGGCGGCATCCACCCGCGCGGTGTACGACGAGCGGTTGAGCAGCCCGGTGAGACAGTCGAAGTAGGCCAGCGTGCGTACCTGCTCGATCATCCCCGCATTGGCGAGCGCCACGGCCACCTGATCGGCCAGCCGGCGCGCCTGTAGCAGATCGTCGGGGGTGCACTCGAGCCCCGGCGCCCCGCCGAGCGCGAGTACGCCGGCGAGCTGGCGCTGGTAGCGGAGCGGAAGAATCACGAACGATTCAGCGCCCGCGTCGGCAATGGGCGCAAGCAGCGCCGGCCGGTCCTCCCCCGCATTCAGCTCGAGGATTTCGGGCCCCGTCGCGAGCTGGCGCAACTCGGCTCCGCCGAGTGCCACCGGCACCGGATATTGTCGCGCATCGCTGCCGCACACTTGGACCCTGCTCACCGGCGGCTCTGCGCGGTCCGGCGAGATCAGCGTGACACTGGCCGCGCGGCAAGGATAGACGTCGCCAATGCGCGCGAGCAGGGCGTCGACGACGGCCGTGCTGTCCGTCGCGGCGAGCACGGTCCGGTCGATCTCGGCCGCCGTCGCCAGCGCCTGGAACTGCCGGCCCAAGCGCATCGCCATGCCGTTGAACGAGTCGGCCAGCTCGGCGAACTCGTCACGGCTCGACACTTCCACGCGGCTCTCGAAGTCCCTGAGCGCGATCCGACGGGTCCCCTCCTGCAGCCGCTCGAGCGGCACCAGGCTGCGGCGGATCTGGCTTACGCTGAGCAGCAGCACCGCGAGCGTACAGAAGGCGACGATGAGGAGAAACGTCGGCTGGAAGTCCGTCATCGGCTCCATCACCGCGGCCTGCGACTCGCTCAGCACGAGGGTCCAGTTCTGCGCGGCAAAGGTCTTCTGGAGCACGATGGGCCAGTGCACCGACAGATACGGCCGCCCACCGATGGTCGATGCGAACGCGCCGCGGGTCAGGGTGTCGACCACGATGCCGTCGCGCGACGCGGTGCTGGTCGGCCTCGGTGCGAATCCGGTGAGTACCGTGCCCGCGTCGTTCACCACCGCCATCGCGGTGCCGGGCGACGGCATGCTCTCCTCGTGGGTTCCCCAGAGGTATTCCGGGCTGATTTCGCCCACGAAGAAACCGGGCGGACCGCCGGCGCGGTCGAGCGCGCGCAGCATGTAGACGTGCGCCCCGTGCTCGCCCCGTCCGGTGCGCAGGAGTGTGCCGCCGGCGAGCACGTCGGCGCTGTCGGCGTCGTCGAGCGCCGGGATCGCCGTCAACCGGCCGAAGATCGCAGTGTGGCGGCCCTTGGGCCCCCACCACTCGAGTGCCGTGAAGCGGCGGCGCGCAAGCAGATCGATGCCGGCGGCGAGCAGATGCGCCGTCTCGGGATCCTGCGCGGGAGGTGCGGGCTTCACGCGGCGAGGCGCAGCCTCCGCTCGCCGCATCGCGATTCCACCGAGCGCGATTCGCCCGTCGGCGCGCGCGCCTTGCGTGCGGTTGCCCGCGATGTGGACCGGCCGGCGCGCGGGCTCGTACCGCGGCGCTCTGGGGGTCCTGGGCGGATCCACCAGCTCGGCCACGGCACGCGGCGGCACGTTGCGGAGCGTCGACTCGAGCAACAGCAGGCGCTCGAAAATCGCGCGCGCGAGCGCCTCGTCGCTCTCCAGCAGCCGGCGCTCGCTCTGGGCCTCGAGCTGCCGCGTCATGTGCCGGAAGGAGAGCGCAGCGAGGATCCCGATCGGCACGAGCGCGCAGCCGACGAATAGCGCCAGAAGGCGCCGGCCGAAGCGGCTGCGGAGTGGACCCGATCGGAGCACCATGCTGGGAGGGACCGCCCGCGTCAAAGGGTATTCAAGGAAGGAACGACCCGCCGAAGGCAAGGGACATGCCCCCCGGGGCGCCCGCCGTAAACCTCAGGCTGGAATCCACTTACCCTGCCGAGTCGGTGCGGTGGGAGCGGGCCGGTGTGGGACTTTGCAGCGCGTGCGGTGGTGGGCTATCCGATATGGGCTCTCGGCCCGGGCGGTGGCTCGACCGCATCGAGCAGCGACCTGAGGGCGCGCACCCGGGGCCCGGAGAGCGTCCCCCTGCGGCCGCCGTCGCACGCGGCGCCGCGCACGCCGAACACGTCCGCGTGGACCGCGGCGAGAACGGGGACATGCTCGGCGCGCAGGCTGCCGGCAAGCGCGGCGAGGAGGCCCGCAGCGTGCGCCCGCGCCACCCAGCGCCGGAGCTCACGCAGGTTGCGCCAATCGAGGAGGCTCCGCCCATCCTTGCGCGCGGTGTCGAGCAGCACGCCCGCGGTGCCGGCCGCCGCGGCCGCGTCGACCAGCGCATCCGTCGCGCGACTCCCATCGCTCGCGTCCACGTAGGCTGCGGCAATGAGGCGCGGTGATGCGGGAAGCTCGCGCGCGACGCGGACGGCGGCCGCGAGGATGTGCGTGAGATATCGCTGATCCCCGTCCGCACACCCCGCGCACGCGAGCTTCACGTAGAGCGGCGCCGGTCTGGCGCGAAGCGTGAGCGCCGCGACGCGAGCCTCCGCCTCCCGTGCACTCGCAGCTTCGCCCAATGCGACGCTCAGCGGAACGTCCGCGGGCACCACCCGGTCGATGGCGCGAAGCGCGGCCCGGCTCACCGCGCCGAGCGCGCCTTGCGCCGGATCTTTCGCATCGATCACGTCCGCGCCGCCGGCGAGCGCCGCCGTCGCCTCCTCAGCCGACCGGACGCTCACGAGGAGTTGCATGCGCTGCGCTCCCTTGTGAGATGCTAACACAATGGTATGTTGGCCCTTAGAAGCCAAGGTGACGAGCGGTCGGGGAGGTGCGGCAATGGCGAGGGTTGGCGAAGGGGGGGCGGTGGCCGGGCAGCTCGCGGGCAAGGCGGTGCTCGTGACCGGCGCATCGAGCGGCATCGGGCAGGCGATCGCCGTGGCTTGTGCCCGCGCCGGTGCCGACGTCGCAGTCACGTATCGATCAAACCGCGCCGGAGGGGATGCCGCGGCCGATCAGATCCGGGCCCTCGGGCGTCGTGCCGAGTTGTTGCCGCTCGCGCTCGAGGACGAGAAGAGCATCGCCGCGCTGCCCGATGCCATTCGCCGGACCTTCGGCCGGATCGACGTCTGGATCAACAACGCCGGCGCCGACATCCTGACCGGCGCAGCCGGGCGCCGCGCCCGAGTCGACAAGCTCGACGAGGTGCTCCGCGTCGATCTCCGCGGCACCGTGCTCGCCTCGTGGGCCGCGGTGGACCTGATGCGCTCGCAGGGTGACGGCGGTGTCATCCTCAACATGTCGTGGGACCACGTATCCTTCGGCATGGCGGGCGAGAACCCGGGCCTCTACGCCGTCGCCAAGGGCGGCGTGCTCGCCTTCAGCAAGTCGCTCGCGCGGGACGTGGCGCCGCATATCCGCGTCAATGTCCTGGCGCCGGGCTTCATCGAGACGGCGTTCGGTGAGGTGGCCGACGAACGCTGGCGCGGCCACGTGGTGGGCGTCACACCGCTCGCGCGCTGGGGCACGCCGGCCGACGTGGCCGGCGCCGCGGTCTATCTCGCCTCCGACGAGGCCGCGTTCCTCACCGGCCAGACGATCATGATCAACGGTGGCGTCGTGATGTGACGGCGCCGTGACTGCACCAAGGAGACTGCCATGCCGACGACGAAAGAGCGCACCTACAATGAATCCGAAATCGCGGAGCGCCTGCAGGCGCTGCCGGGCTGGTACTACGAGGACGGCTGGATCCGCCGGGTGTACAAGACCGACGGCTGGCCTACCACGCTGATGCTGGTGAACGCCGTCGGCTACCTGGCCGAGGCCGCGTACCACCACCCCGATCTCAGCGTCACGTGGGGACGGTTGATCGTGAAGCTGCAGAACCACGCGGCGGGCGGGATTACCGACAAGGATTTCGAGCTGGCCCGCAAGATCGAGGACGTGGTGCTCTGGCGGCCGACCGGCGGCGCGCTCGAGGGCACGCCGAATAAGTGGGTGAGGCCGGGGGAGCCACGATAGGCGACTCCGCTGGCGGCGCGGCCGGCGTGGCACCGCTCGGCGCGGACGCGCCCCGCCGCGTCCTGTTCGTCACCGGCAAGCTCGCCGAGGCCGCCCTGCGCCGCACGCTCGCCGCGGCGCAGTTCCCCTTCGCGGCCGACGTGGCGGTCATGAAGATCACGGTCGCGGCGCTCATGACGACGCCGTGGATCGCGCGCTTTCTCGAGGTCCCACCGAATACCGACCTCGTCCTCCTGCCCGGTCTCGTCGAGGGTGACACGGCGGTGCTGGAGGAGCGGGTCGGCGTGCGGGTGGAGAAGGGGCCCAAGGATCTGCGCGAGCTGCCGCGCCACTTCGGCCAGGCGGGCCTGGCCGCCGAGTACGGCGCCTACGACATCGAGATCCTCGCCGAGATCAACAACGCACCCAAGCTCTCGCGCGAGGAGATCCGGCACGCCGCCGCCTACTTCGCGGCGAGCGGCGCCGACATCATCGACGTGGGCTGCACGCCCGGTGTCGCCTTCCCCTCGCTCGGTGACGTGGTGCGGGAGCTCCGCGCGTCCGGGCTCCGCGTAAGCATCGATTCGTTCGACCCCGAGGAGATTCGTAGTGCTGTCCGCCACGGCGCCGAGCTCGTGCTCAGCGTGAACGGCTCGAACCTCGATGTGGCGCGCGAGGCGGCGGAGCACGGCGCCCGCGTCGTGGTAATTCCTGACTTCGGTGCCGGACTCGACACGCTGGACCGCAACATCGAGCGGCTCGACGCCTGGGGCGTTCCCTGCCTCATCGATCCGGTCATCGAGCCGATCGGGTTCGGCTTTCTCGCTTCGCTCGAGCGCTACGCCGAGGTGCACCGGCGCTATCCGGGGCGCGGGCAGATGATGGGCATCGGCAACATCACCGAGCTCACCGCGGCCGATACCACCGGGGTGAACGCCATCCTCATGGCGATCGCCCAGGAGGTGGGCGCGCGCGCGGTGCTCACGACCGAAGTGATTCCGTGGGCGCACGGCGCCGTGCGCGAGGTGGACATCGCCCGGCGGCTCATGCACTATGCCATCGCCGAGCAGCGGATCCCGAAGGGCGTGGACGACCGGCTCGTCACCGTGAAGGACCCGGCCGTCCTGGCCTACACGGAGGCCGAGCTGCGCGAGCTGCAGGCGGCCGTGACCGACCCGAATTTCCGGATCTTCACCGACCGCGACACGATCACCGTGTTCAACGACGAGCTGTTCGTGCGCGGCACCGACATCCAGGAGATCTTCACGCAGCTCGGCGTGGACGAAGCGACGCACGCATTCTATCTGGGCCGCGAGCTCATGAAGGCGCGGCTCGCGATCACGCTGGGGAAGACGTATCGCCAGGAAGGCGCGCTCTCGTGGGGGTATTTGACACCGCCCGACGACCGGCGCTCCGAGCACGTGAAGCTCACCCAGCGGTCGCATCGCCGCCGCTCGGCCGCGGCTGACGCGGAATGAGCGGCGCGGCGCTCCCGCTCGCGGTCCGCCTCGAGGGGACGCCCGACCCCGCCGATGCGGCGGAGCGGTTTCTCGACCTCCCCTGGCCAATCCTCCTCGACAGCACGGCGGAGCACGCGCGGCTCGGGCGCTACTCGTTCCTGTCGGCGGATCCGGCCGCCGTCATTCGCGGGCGCGGCGCCCGGAGTGAGCGATTCGACGCCACGGCTGGAGCGTGGACCGCGGTCGCCGATGAGCCGCTTGCCGCCGTGCACGCGATGCTCGCGCCCTTCGCGTCCGAACCGATGCCAGGGGTACCCCCGTTTCAGGGCGGCGCCGCCGGATACATCGGTTACGACTATGGCCGCGTGCTCGAGCGGCTCCCCACCCCGCGCTTCGATGACCTCGCCATACCGGACGTCGTGCTCGGCCTCTACGACTGGGTGCTCGCCTGGGACCACGAGCAGGATGCGGCGTGGATCATCTCGACCGGCCTGCCGGAATCGGGCGGGGAACGCGCGCGGCGTGGCGCCGAGCGGCTCGCGATGGTCCGTGCGAGGCTCGAGGAGAGTAGCCCCACTGCGACGACGCACAGTGGGCGCCGTCCGGCCCCCGCCCGGCCGCAGTCGCTCGCCGGCCCGGGGGCGCCATCGTATCCGGTGGTCGGAGTCGAGCACGCGGAACAGGTCGGACTCCGGTCGACGTTCACCCATCGGGGCTATCTCACCGCGGTGGCACGGGTGCGGGAGTACATCCTCGCCGGCGACATCTTCCAGGCCAATCTCTCCCAGCGCTTCACGGCGCCGCTCGACGAAGCACCGTTCGCGTTCTACCGGCGCCTACGCCGGACCAATCCGGCGGCCTTCGGCGCGTACTTCGACATCGGCGGCGCCCAGGTCTTGAGCGTCTCACCCGAGCGGTTTCTCCGGCTCCAAGGCCGGCGGGTCGAGACTCGCCCCATCAAGGGCACCCGCCCGCGCGGACTCGGGCCGATGCACGACGCGCTGCTTGGCCTCGTGCTCGAAGAGAGCGACAAGGACCGGGCCGAGAACGTGATGATCGTGGACCTGCTGCGAAACGATCTGTCACGCGTCTGCCTCCCCGGCACGGTGCGGGTGCCGGAGCTGTTCGCGCTGGAGCAACACCCGACGGTGCACCATCTCGTGTCGACCGTCGTGGGCGAGCTCGAGCCCGGCACCGACGCTGTGGATCTCCTGCGCGCCACCTTTCCCGGAGGGTCGATCACCGGCGCGCCCAAGGTGCGCGCTATGGAGATCATCGCGGAGCTCGAGCCCTCGACGCGCAAGATCTATTGCGGCTCGCTCGGATACCTGAGCGTCTCCGGCACCATGGACACGAGTATCGCCATCCGCACCGCCGTGGCGGCCGGGGGCCGGATGTATTTTCAGGCCGGCGGCGGCATCGTGGCCGACTCGGACCCGGAGTCCGAGTACCGCGAGACGCTGGACAAGGCGTGCGGCATCATCCGGGCGTTGGCGGAGCGATGATCCTCCTCATCGACAACTACGACTCGTTCGTCTTCAACCTCGCCCGTTACGTGCGGGAGCTGGGTGCCGAGCCGGTAGTGCGCCGCCACGACGCGCTGAGCCTCGACGAAATCAAGAGGCTCGCGCCGTCGCATGTCATCATCTCGCCGGGGCCCTGCTCGCCGGCCGAGGCGGGAATCTCGACTGAGCTCGTGCGCCGCTTCGGCCCCACGACGCCCATCCTCGGCGTCTGCCTGGGCCACCAGTGCATCGGCGCCGCCTACGGCGCCGAGATCGTGCGGGCCGGGCGTCCGCAGCACGGGAAGACGTCGCGCGTCCACCACGACGGCACCGGCATCTTTGCCGGCCTGCCGAGTCCGCTCACCGCCACCCGTTACCACTCGCTCGTCATCGCCCCCGGATCGTTGCCGGCTTCACTCCGCGTGACGGCGCGCGCGGAGGACGGCGAGATCATGGCGGTCCAGCACGCGGAGCATCCCGTGACCGGCGTGCAGTTCCATCCCGAGTCGGTGCTCACCGAGTATGGGTATCCGATGCTGGCCCGATTCCTTCACGGCCACGCCTCGCCCGACGCGCTGCCCCCAACGGCCGACGGCGGCCTCGGCCTCTCGGGCCTGGGCTACCAGCCCTCGCGCGAGGGACTCGATCGGCGGAGCGCGCCGCGGGCGCACGAAGCGCCCTGGTACGCGGCGCCCCCGCCCCGGACGCCTGGCGAATGACGCTCATCATCGAGAGCATCGTCACCTCGATGGACCCGGCCGGCACGGTCAATTTCGCGCCGATGGGTGTCGAGTGGGGCGAGGACGTGATCGTGCTGAAGCCGTTTCTCGAGACGACGACGTTCCGCAACCTGCGCGCGACGGGTGCGGCGGTGGTGAACACCACCGACGACGTGCTGCTCTTTGCGCAGAGCGCCATCGGGAGCCCCCGGTTTGCCGCCGAACCGGCGGCGCGGGTGCGCGGCGTGGTGCTCGCCGCGGCCTGCTCCTGGCGGGAGCTCGAGGTCGCCGCGC
The DNA here is from genome assembly GCA_036279355.1 of Gemmatimonadales bacterium. Lineage (NCBI taxonomy): Bacteria > Pseudomonadati > Gemmatimonadota > Gemmatimonadia > Gemmatimonadales > Gemmatimonadales bacterium. Next base: position 168,934 of record DASUJH010000028.1, on the reverse strand, counting down.
TCGACGACACGCCGCCGCGCTCGCGGATCGAAGCGCGGGTGGTGCACCGCGGGGTCCGGCGGGACTTCATCGGCTTCAATCGCGCGCGCCATGCCGTGCTCGAGGGAGCGATCCTCGCGACCCGAGTGCATCTGTTGCCGGCGGCGCAGATCCGCGGCGACTATGCGCGGCTCGAGGTGCTGGTCGAGAAGACCGCCGGGCCGCGCGAGCGGGAGGCGTGGGTGCTGCTTCGCGCGTACGTGGAACGCGCACTCGCCGGGTCGGCCGGGTGAGCGGCCGGCCTGCAACGGGCGGACGCGTCTTCGTGGAGGCGCCCGCCCGTCTGCACTTTGGCGTGCTCGACCTGCGGGGCGACCTGGGGCGCTGGTTCGGCGGGATCGGCGCCGCGATCCCGACCCCGTCGCTCCTGCTCCAAGCCGAGACCGCCGACGCGATCGAGGCCGAAGGTCCGGACGGCGGACGCGCGGCGGAGTTCGCCCGCCGCTATCTCGCGCGCACTGGCGTCCGGGGCGGTGCCCGCATTCGCGTGCACCGCGCTATCCCCGCGCATGCCGGGCTCGGCTCGGGAACCCAACTCGCCCTCGCCGTGGCGCGCGGGTTGGCCGAGTTGTATGGCCTGCCCACGTCGGCCCCCGACCTTGCGCGGGCGGTCGAGCGCGGGCGCCGCTCGGCGATCGGCACGTGGGCGTTCGAGGCCGGGGGCTTCATTCTCGAAGGGGGCCGGCGGGCCGGCTCGAACGAGGTGGCGCCGCTTTTGGCTCGGCACCCAATGCCCGCGTCGTGGCACTATGTGGTGGCGGTGCCGGATGCGGCGTCCGGTCTGAGCGGAGCGGCGGAGGCCAACGCGTTCCGGGGTCTCCCCGCGCCGCCGGCATCGGAGGTGGAGCGCGTCGCGCATGAAGTTCTCATGCGGCTGCTGCCGGCGGTCGCCGAGGCGGATCTGACGGCATTCGGCGAGTCGCTCTCCATCATTCAGCGGATCACGGGCGGCTGGTTCGCGCCGGCGCAGGGTGGGGTCTTTGCGCCCGGGCAGACCGCGCGCTTGGTCCGATATCTGGCCGACGGCGGGGCCGCCGGCGTGGGGCAAAGCTCCTGGGGTCCAACTGTTTATGCACTGACGGATGGCGCGGCGCGCGCGGACTCGCTGGCCGCCGGCGCCCGCAGCCAGGTGGGCGCGGGAGGTCTTGTCGTGAGCGGCACCTTTCAGAACCACGGGGCCCGAGCCTGGCCGGCCGGATCGAAGCCGTTGGCTGATTGACAGTTCGGGAACCGGGCGATATAGTGGAGCCCCAAGTCCGCATAAACATGTAGAAGCCGGAGTACCCGAGGTCGTCTTTCCCCTCATCGTCAGACGTGGGCGGCGGTTTGACCAAAGGTGTGATCGCGGGTTTCCCGTGCGGCCGGTCTGGCGCAACGGCCCTTTTAGGCGTACATCAATGTCATGCCTCCAGCGAGGCATGCATCCAACCGGTTCCATGCCCGCGTACCCGAGTTTGTGGCCCGGCCCCCGAGGCCGCGCGGCGGGGCCGGTGATCGAGCGGAGAACTCCGGCTGCTCGGTCGTAAGGGCCCCGGCAGGTGGGCGCGGGTTTCCGGGGTACCCGCGCCGCACCGAGTCGAGGCGGCAGAGCGCTCCACCGCAGCACGCTTCACGCAGCACGCTTCACGCAGTGCACCACCCACAGCGCACCACCACGCAGGGCAACGCAACACCACGTAGGTGCTGTACAGCAGGAGAATCACCCTTCATCCTGAGGTCAGTTATGAACCGCATTACCCGGCAGGTGTTGTCCGGCGTCGCTGCGAGCCTCGCGTTCGCGGCCGTCGCCAACGCCCAGGCACGCGGCGGGGAGTGGACCCGCAACGCGCCCGAGGGCGACTGGCAGATCACCGGGCGTGATTACAGCTTGCAGCGGTACAGCCCGCTCAAGCAGATCACGACGGCGAACGTGAAGGACCTGAAGGCGGCGTGGACCATGTCGACCGGCACGTTGCGCGGTCACGAGGGCAACCCGCTCGTCGTCGGGAACGTGATGTACGTGCACACGAGCTTCCCCAACATCGTGTACGCGCTCGATCTGTCGAAGCCCGGCGCGCCGCAGATCTGGAAGTACGTGCCCAACCAGTCGCCCGACGCGATCCCAATCGCCTGCTGCGACCTGGTGAACCGCGGTCTGGCCTACCATCCGAGCGGCAAGCTCTACATCAACCTGCTCGAGGGTGAGCTCCTGGCGCTCGACGCCAAGACCGGCAAGGAGCTGTGGAAGGTGAAGCACCCCGATCACTCGAACGCGGGTCCCGAGGCGACCGGCTACAAGCAGGGCGCCACCATGACGGTCGCCCCGATCGTGATCAAGGACATCGTGATCACCGGCATCTCGGGCGGTGAGTTCGGCGTCCGCGGCCGCGTCTCGGCGTTCGACGCCAACAGCGGCAAACATCTCTGGACCATGTACAGCACGGGTCCGGACGACGAAGTCGGCATCGAGAACGGCGTCGCCAATGCGAACTACGCCTCGCACAAAGGCAAGGACCTCGGCGTCTCGACTTGGCAGGGCGACGAGTGGAAGCACGGCGGCGGCACCACGTGGGGCTGGTACTCCTACGACCCCGAGCTCGACAACCTGTATGTCAGCACCGGCAACCCGGGCACCTGGAATCCCGATCAGCGGCCGGGCGACAACAAGTGGTCGATGACCATCTTCGCGCGCAAGCCGGAGACGGGCAAGGTCGTCTGGGCCTACCAGATGACGCCGCACGATGAGTGGGACTATGACGGCGTCAACGAGAACGTGCTCTTCGAGCACGGCGGTCAGAAGCTCCTGGCGCACTTCGATCGTAACGGCATCGGCTACACGATCGATCGCACCAACGGCAAGCTGATCGTGGCCAAGCCCTTCGGTCCGGTCAACTGGACCACGGGCGTGGATCTCTCCACCGGCATCCCGAAGAAGGACCCGAAGTACGGCACGACCTCGAAGCACAACACCGAGGGCATCTGCCCCGCGGCGATCGGCTTCAAGGACCAGCAGCCCTCCGCGTACTCGCCGCTCACCGGCTACTTCTACGTCCCGGCGAACAACATCTGCATGGACTATGAAGGCGTCGAGGTGAAGTACTCGGCCGGCCAGCCGTACGTCGGCGCGATCGTGCGCATGTTCCCCGGCCCGGGTGGCAATCGCGGCCGGTTCATTGCGTGGGATCCGATGGCGGGCAAGGTGGTCTGGGAAGACAAGGAGAACCTGGCCGCGTACGGCGGCGTGCTGACCACCGCCGGCGGTCTCGCCTTCTACGGCACCATGGAAGGCTGGCTCAAGGCGGTCGACCAGAAGACCGGCAAGCTGCTGTGGCAGTTCAAGACGCCGTCCGGCATCATCGGCAACCCGATGACCTATCTTGGCCCAGACAAGAAGCAGTACGTGGCCGTGCTTTCGGGCATCGGCGGCTGGGCGGGCATCGGTGTGGCGGCCGGCATTGGGGCCGAGGACCCGACGGCGGGCCTGGGCGCGCTGGGCGCGTTCGGCGACGCCGGTCAGTTCACCAACCAGGGCGGCGTGCTTACGGTATTCTCGCTCTAACCCGCAGGACCCTCGGCCGGCCGGTGGCATCCCCACCGGCCTCCCGACGGGGCTAGATTGGAAACACACGCGACGGCGCCGGAGTGCTGACCGCTCCGGCGCCGTTCGCGCACCACGGGGTCTGGCGCGCCGGACCGAACTAAGGCAGGCCGACCCCACAGATTGGGTGGACGGATGGGATACAGAATGTCACCGATGCTGCGTCGGATCGGGGCCCTGGGCGGCGTCGCGGCGGCCGCATTGATCGTAGGCGCCGGCACTGCCGGCGCCCAGGAGGAGACCGACCTCCGCCCCGGACCGCTGACACCGGGCGTCCTTCGCGTGTGTGCCGATCCCGATAACATGCCGGAGTCCAACCAGAAGGGCGAGGGCTTCGAGAACAAGATCGCCGAATACATCGCGGAGAAGTGGAATTCGCGCCTTGAGTACGTGTGGTGGCCCGTTCGCTTTGGCTACTTCGGGCGCGGCCTTAATGGGGGCTACTGCGACCTGATTGTGACCGCACCTGCCGGGCTCGACATCGCGGCCACGACCAAGCCATACTTCCGCTCGACCTACTTCTTCGTGTACCGAAAGGACAGCGGTCTCAACATCACCTCGCTCGACGATCCGGCGCTCAAGCGGCTGAGGATCGGCGTAAACATGATTGGGAGCGATGGCGATGCCGCCCCCCCTGCCGCTGCGCTCAAGTCGCACGGCGTGGTCGGCCTCGTCGGGTTCCCCACCTTTTTTAGTGAGATCCACCGGCCGGAAGACATCATCAACGCCGTGGCTGACAAGAAGATCGACCTCGCGATCGTCTGGGGACCCGTCGCCGGCTACTTCGCGGCCAAGGCGCCGGTGCCACTGGTCCTTCACCCAATCCCGGACGACAGCACCACCGGGATCCCGTTCGCCTTCAGTATCACCATGGCCACGCGCCGCAAGGATCGCGAGTTTCGCGACAGCGTGCAGACGCTCATAGACCACGACCGCCCCGAGATCGAAGCCATCCTGCAACAGTACAAGGTGCCGATGCTTCCGATCCCGGCGGATTCTACCACCACCCGAACCGGCGCGATCGGCGATACGACGGCCGCCCCGGGCAAGTCGGGACACGCCGGCGCGTTCTGACGCATGGGTGGTCGAGCCCATAACCCTGGCTCTTTTCCTCTGAAAGGACTGACCGTGAGATGAGCACTCCCCGGACCTCGCCGCTCGCCCGATTGCTGGGCGCCATGGCCGTCGCCGTCCTCTTTGTGGTCGGCGGCGCCCGGGCGGCGCATGCCCAGGAAGTACACGACAAGTACCATCCCCAGCCGCTCGATACGATTTCGGTGGAGGCGTATCAGGGCTGGAAGCAGTTCGAGCTCAATTGCGCGCGCTGCCATGGGGAATACGGTGTGGGCAGCTCGTTCGCGCCGGCGCTGGTGAATTCGCTCAAGGACGACGGGCCGATCCCCACCAAGGCCATCTTCGTAGCCACCGTGTGTGCCGGCCGGCCAGCCAAGGGGATGCCCTCCTGGTGCGCGCTCGGACTCGAGCCGGAGAAGATCAACAACATCTACGCGTATCTCAAGGGTCGCGCGGACGGCAAGATCCACATCGGAAGGCCGGCCGTGAAGTCAGGCGCCTGACGCGCTTCGCCGGGGCGCCTGTCGCTGCCGGTGCCGGAACTCCGCCGGCTTGCGATGAACCGAACGAGGGGCCGCTCTTGGAGCGGCCCCTCGTCGCGTTCGGGGGTCGGTAGCGCGCGATTGACCGAGCGATGTGATGCAGATCACGGTCCCGTGGTGCGGCGCGTCGGACATTAGGGCCCATAGTTCAGGTCAGAAAGCGACGCAGGCCTATGTTTGCGCGTGCCCATATAGTTGGCTGGATGGGGTGTACCCCCCACCCCCTCCGGCACTCTTTGCTGCCCCGCAGCCCGCCCGCCCCACGTATTTGCACCCCGCCAGGCGGACCGCCTATCGACGGGATGCACCCTTCCGGCCGCCAGCCCGCAATCAGCCGGTTTGGCAGCCGCATACCGTCCACGATACCGTCACATGTGAGGTCAACAGCAATGAAACGATCGATGGCTTATCTGCCGGTCGGCGGGTTGATGGCGTGCCTCCTGGCATTCGGAACGAGCCCGGTGGCCGCGCAGAACGTCCCGCAGGGGTCCTGGTCGGGCGGGGCCTGGACAATGAACGCTCCCAAGGGGGAGTGGTGGATGACCGGGCGCGACTACGCCCTTACCCGCTTCAGCCCCCTCAATCAGATCACCACGTCAAACATCGCCCAGCTTCGGCCCGTCTGGTCGTTCTCGACCGGCACGCTCCGCGGTCACGAGGGCAACCCGCTCGTCGTCGGGAACGTGATGTACGTGCAGACGAGCTTCCCCAACATCGTGTACGCGCTCGACCTGTCGAAGCCCGGCGCGCCGCAGATCTGGAAGTACGTGCCCAACCAGTCGCCCGACGCGATTCCAATCGCCTGCTGCGACCTGGTGAACCGCGGTCTGGCGTACAACCCGAGCGGCAAGCTTTACATCGAGCTGCTCGAGGGTGAGCTCCTGGCGCTCGACGCCAAGACCGGCAAGGAGCTGTGGAAGGTGAAGCACCCGGCTTCGTCGCCCTCGGGGCCGGAAGCCACGGGGTACAAGGAGGGCGCCACGATGACCAATGCCCCGATTTACATCAAGACCAAGTCGGGCAAGGAAATCGTGATCGCCGGCATCTCGGGCGGTGAGTTCGGCGTCCGCGGCCGCGTCTCGGCGTTCGACGCCAACAGCGGCAAGCATCTCTGGACCATGTACAGCACCGGCCCCGATGCCGAGGTCGGTATTCAGAATGGCGTCGGCAACGCGAACTATGCCTCGCACAAGGGCAAGGACCTGGGTGTGAGCACCTGGAACGGCAGCGATGAGTGGAAGCGCGGCGGCGGCACCACGTGGGGCTGGTACTCCTACGACCCCCAGCTCGACCTGGTGTACATCAGCACCGGCAACCCGGGCACCTGGAATCCCGATCAGCGGCCGGGCGACAACAAATGGTCGATGACCATCTTCGCGCGCCACCCCGATGACGGAACGGTGGAATGGGCCTACCAGATGACGCCGCACGACGAGTGGGACTATGACGGCGTCAACGAGAACGTACTGTTCGACCGGAACGGGAAGAAGCTGCTCGCGCACTTCGACCGGAACGGATTCGGTTACACGATCGATCGCACCAACGGCAAGCTGATCGTGGCCAAGCCCTACGGCCCGGTGAACTGGGCAACCGGTGTGGACCTTTCGACCGGCATTCCGCACAAGGACCCGAAGTACGGCACGACCTCGAAGCACAACACCGAGGGCATCTGCCCCGCGGCGATCGGCTTCAAGGACCAGCAGCCGTCGTCCTACTCCCCGCTGACGGGGTACTTCTACGTCCCGACGAACAACATCTGCATGGATTATGAAGGCGTCGAGGTGAAGTACTCGGCCGGCCAGCCGTACGTCGGCGCGATCGTGCGGATGTACCCGGGCCCGGGCGGTAACCGCGGTCGGTTCATCGCGTGGGATCCGATGCAAGGCAAGGTGGTCTGGGAAGACAAGGAAAACCTGGCGGCGTACGGTGGCGTGCTGACCACCGCCGGCGGTCTCGCCTTCTACGGCACCATGGACGGCTGGCTCAAGGCGGTCGATCAGAAGAGCGGCAAGCTCCTCTGGGAGTACAAGACGCCGTCCGGCATCATCGGCAACCCGATGACGTACCAGGGTCCCGATGGCCAGCAGTACGTCGCGGTGCTTTCGGGCATCGGCGGCTGGGCGGGCATCGGTGTGGCGGCCGGCATTGGGGCCGAGGACCCGACGGCGGGCCTGGGCGCGCTGGGCGCGTTCGGCGATGCCGGTCAGTTCTCCAACCAGGGCGGCGTGCTGACCGTGTTCGCGCTCAAGTCACCGGCGGTCAAGCAGTAGTCGGTACGATCGTAGCCAACGTCGAAAGACATGGGTAACTTGAGAGACGGGGCCACCAGCGCTGGTGGTCCCGTCGCTCTTTTTTCCTCGACGTGAGGCGCCCGTGGCATCGCTCTCCCGCTCCGTTCAGCTCACCGCATGGGCTCTGAGCGCGATCCTCCTCGCGAGCGCGGCCCGGACGGGAGCGGCCCAGGACGCGCCCGCGGCGGGTGCATCGGATCGGCAGCCGGCGAAGCCGCTCACCGTTCCAGAGGTCAAGGCGAAGCTGGCCGCGGCGACGGAGAGCGCGCCGGCCAACCTGGCCGGCACCGACCTCACCGCGCTCGACCTGAGCGGGCTGGATTTTCACAGAGCAAATCTCTCGGGCGCCCGACTCGTGCGCGCCAAACTGGTCAAGGCGAATCTCTTCGGGTGCGATCTCACCGGCGCCGTCTTGACGCGGGCCGACCTCCAGGGCGCCAATCTCGACGGCTCGACGCTCCGCCGCGCCAACTTCCGGGACGCCAACCTCGAGGGCGCGAGCCTCTTTGCCACCATCGTGGAGAAGGCCGACTTCCGGGGAGCAAATCTGTCGAAGGCGCGGATCATCGGCTATCTCAAGGACGCGAATCTCGCCGGCGCGAATCTGCGCAATGCGAACATCGGCGCCGATCCGGGTAATCAATCGATGGGCGTCATGCGGGCCACGTTCGTCGGCGCGGACCTGAGCAGCGCCGATCTGTCGGGCGCCAATCTCTTCAAGGCCGATCTCTCATACGCCGATCTCACCGGCGCCCGGCTCGTGGGCGCCGATCTCCGTAACAGCGATCTCATCCAGACCGACTTCACGCGAGCCAATCTCGCCGGCGCGAACTTCGCGAAGGCGGACATCAACGGCGCGATCTTCCGGAACGCCACCGGTCTGGCTGAGATCAAGGGCCTTGATGAGGCCCGCAACCGTGACAAGGCGATCTTCGATGCGAAATAGCTTGCTGGCGATGCTCTTCCTCGCCGCCGCCTGTTCGGCGCCAGGCGACAGCGCGCGCAATCTGGCGCAGAATTCCAATGCCCCACCCTCGGGCGCGGCCGCCGGCGACCCGGCGGCTACCCCGGCCGACACGACCCCACTCGTCACGACCGGCCCCGTGGCGTACGTGACGAACGAGGGCTCCGAGGCGCTCTCGGTCATCGACGTGGGGACGGCAAGGGTTATGGCGACGATTCCGGTGGGCACCCGCCCGCGCGGCGTGAAAGCCAGCGACGACGGGCGCACGATCTACGTCGCGCTCAGCGGCTCACCCCGTTGCCCGCCGACGATGCCTGATGCCGAGTGCGAGAAGCTCAAGGCGGACAAGAGCAAGGACGGCGTGGCGGTGGTCGACGCGGCGGCACGCAAGGTCACGCGCATTCTTCCGGCCGGCTCGGACCCAGAGAATTTCGACGTCTCAGAGGACGGGTCCCGTCTCTTCGTCTCCAACGAGGATGCTGGCACCGCGTCTATCGTCGACATTTCGAGCGGCAAGGTGCTCTCGACGGTGCCGGTCGGAAAGGAGCCGGAGGGAGTCCGCGTGCGGCCCGACGGCAAGGTCGTCTGGGTGACCGGCGAGACGGCGCACAACGTGACTATCCTCGACGCCTCGACCGGCAAGGTGCTCGGCGCGATCGAGGTCGGCAAGCGGCCCCGCGGCATCGCGTTCACGCCGGACGGCAAGCTCGCGTTCGTGACGTGCGAAGTCGACGGCACGGTGTGGGTCATCGACGTCGCCAAGCGGCAATCGATCGATACGGTGAAGTTCGCGGCCGGCGCCAAGCCGATGGGAGTCGTGGTGAGCCACGACGGGAAGAAAGTCTATGTCTCGACCGGCCGCGGCGGTGACGTGGTGGTGCTCGACGCAAATACCCGCAAGGTCCTGGGCAAGGTGGCCGTGGGCAAGCGGCCGTGGGGCATTGCGCTCACACCGGACGGCTCCGAGCTCTACACGGCCAACGGCCCGTCGAACGACGTGAGCGTGGTCAATACGGAATCGCTCAAGGTTACCGAGCGCATCCCGGTAGGCCAGTCGCCCTGGGGCGTGGCGATCGCACCCGCGCCGGGCGGACCCCCGGCGTCCTGACGCAGATGCTCCGCGCAATCCTGACGGCAGCCGGCGCCTTTGCCCTCGCCGCCGCCGCCGAGCCGTCCCTGCCGGTCGCGCCCGGGCGAACCACGCCGCGCCCGGCGGCATCATTCGTGTTTGAGCTCACGCCGAGCGCCGATGCGGCGTTCCGCCATCTCTGGGACGCGAGTGTCGCCGCCAAGGCGGAGCGCGTCGCGTGCCTGGCCGGCGAGCGGATCGACAGCGTCACCCGCATCACGCACATCATGCTGCTCGACGGCGCGCATGCCGATTCGCTCAACATTTCGGCGGGGGAATCGATCGAGGCTTGTGGACCGCCGGAATGGTTCGGGACCGTGCACACCCACATTGCACACCGCCCTGATACACGACCCTATCCGGTGTTCTCGGGCGCCGATCGCGGCGTGATGCAGCTCTGGCAGGACCACTGGAAGGCGGACGGCATCTTCTGTCTGCTCTACTCTCCTCACAACGCCCACTGCGAGATCGAAGGCGTGGCCACCCGGCTCATCGGGGGCAAGGAAACCGAGATCAATTATTGAGGCGCCGCTCCCGCCGCGCGAGGAGCACTTCGTCGAGCCCCCAGCGCCGCCCCGCTCGCGCAAAGATGAAAGCGATCATGAGCGCGAACAGCACGATGTGGAATCCCTGCTGCCCCGCCGACATCCACTGGGTTGCGAGCCCGTAGTTGATCACGAGCACGATGCCGACGAGTGCCGCGAGCGGCGTAAAGAGGCCGAGCGTGAGGCCCAGGCCCGCGATCGTTTCGCCCCACGCGGTGAGTCGCGCGAATACGGGGCTGTTCGGAATCACCGTCTGCTCGAGGAAGTGCTTGTACGGCAGGATCGGATTGCCGGCCGCCTGCTTGGCCACGATCTTGGGCATGACGGTGAGCCATCGATCCGACACCGCCGGCACCGGCACCACGCCGCCCGCGAGCACGATCGACATCTTCGTCACGAGCGACTTCACGAAGTAAAGCCCGACTACGATGCGTAGCACGGCGAGCCACTCGGCCGGATGAAGCATTGACACGGAACGCTGGTTCATCGGTGTAAGACCCCCGCTGAGAGACGGCTGCCCGGCGCGAACGCTCCCCTAATACTCGACGCCCAGCTCCTGAAACACAAAACTCCACACGTCTGTCTGCTCGTCCAGCACCTTGGACAGCGGCTTGCCGGCGCCGTGGCCAGCCCTCGCCTCTAGCCGGAGCAGGATCGGATGCGACGAGCTGCTGGCGGCCTGCAAGGCGGCCGTCATCTTCCGCGCGTGCATCGGGTCCACCCGGGTGTCACTCTCCGCGGTGGCGAGCAGGACGGCGGGGTATGGCGTGCCCGGATGCACGTGATGGTACGGTGAGTAGGCGCGGAGCCAGCCGAACTCCACCGGGATGTCTGGCGAGCCGTATTCCGGCAGCCAGAGCCGCGCGATCAGGAAGCGATGGTAGCGCAGCATGTCGAGCAGCGGCACCCGGATCACGATCGCGCGGAAGAGCTCGGGACGTTGGGTGAGCACGGCGCCCATGAGAAGGCCCCCGTTCGACCCGCCCTCCGCCGCGAGCCGCTCGGGCCGGGTGTATTGCTCGGCGAAGAGCCATTCGGCCGCGGCGATGAAGTCGTCGAAGGTGTTCTGCTTGTTCGCCAGCATGCCGGCCTGGTGCCACGCTTCGCCGTACTCACCGCCACCGCGCAGATTCGGGATCGCCACGAGATTCCCGCGCTCGAGCCAGAGCAGGAGCGAACGCGAGAACGCCGGCGTCATGCTGATGTTGAAACCGCCGTAGCCGCTCAGGTAGGTGGGCGTATTGCCGTCGCGCACGAGACCGCGCGGGTATACCAGAAACATGCTGATCGGCGTGCCGTCACGCGAGGGATAGGACACCTGGCGCACCTCGAAGCGCTCGGGCCGTACGTCGGCCTCGACTCGGCGCCAGAGCGTCTCCTCGCCGGTGCGCAGGTCGATGCGGTAGACGCTTGGCGGCACGGTGAACGAGGTGTAGCCGTAGAACAGCTCGTCGCCGTCCCACTCGGCCCCCAGGCCGAACACGCTGCCCACGCCCGGCAGCGACACCTCGCGGCGCCCGGCCCCGTCCAGCGCGGCGAGCTCGAGCCGGGAAGTGGCGCGCTCCAGGTAGCTGAGCGCCAGCCTGCGACCGACCACGACGGCGCCGTCGAGCACCGCGTCGGGCCGTGGCGCAACGAGCTCACCCGCGGAGGCCAGCGCCGGGTGCCCGGCGTCCAGGATGTAAAGACCGTAGGTGGGCGCGTGGAGATTGGTCCGAATGTACAGCCGGCCCTCGACCACCTCGGCATCGAAAAGCGCTGCAAGTCCCTCGGCCACCGCGAGGGGTGCCCTGCCCGCGCGGAGATCCTGCAGGTAGAGGTCGGTCTGGTCGAAGGTGCGCGCGACCGAGATGAGCAGCCAACGCCCGTCGGGTGAGAGCCGCACGCCGGGCCAGAACTCCTTGGCCGCAGGCTGGAAGACGAGCGCGTCGCGCGAGGGATCGTCTCCCAGCCGGTGCAGGTACACCGCGCGATGGTAGTGCTCCTCGCCTTCGGCAACCGAGCCCGGCTCGGGAAGGCGCGTGTAGTAGAACGCGCTCCCGTCGGGCAGCCACGCTACCTCGGCCGCGCGGGCGTGCGGGATGCGGTCGGAAAGCGGCGCGCCGGTCGACACGTCGAGCACGTGCAGCACGCTCGCTTCGCTTCCGTTCTCCGAGAGCCCGTACGCGAGCAGCCGGCCGTCCTCGCTCGGGAAATACCAGTCGAGCGCGGTCGTACCACCGGGGTCGAGCGCGTTGGGGTCCACCAGCACGCGGTCGGCGCCCCCGACGCCTTCGCGCACCCAGAGGATGGCCTGGTTCTGCCACCCTTCGCGGCTCTGATGGAAATACCGCCCGCGCGCCGGCGTCGGCGCGCCGAGAACGCCGATCGTGAGCAGCGTCTCGAGTCGGGCGCGGATCCGCGCACGCGCGGGCACACCGGCAAGGTAGGCTTCGGTCAGCGCATTCTGCGCGGCGGTCCACGCCCGGGTTTCGGCGCTGTCGCCGTTCTCGAGCCAGCGGTAGGGATCTGCGATCCGCTCGCCGTGGAGCACGTCGACGACGTCGTCGCGGCGGGTGGGCGGATACACGAGCGGCCGGCCGGCGCCGCGGGCGGTGGGCATCGGCACGCTCAGTCGCCGAGGCTGATGCCGAGATCGCGCGCGGTAGCCACGATATCGGAATCGAGCGGCACATTCTTCGGCCGGCCCACGACGTCGGCGAGCGGCACCCGGCTGATCGTGGTTCCGCTCGTGCCGACCATGACGCCGAAGCAGCGGTCGGCGATGGTGCGCACGGCGGCGCACCCGAATCGGAGCGCGAGCAGGCGGTCGTAGGTCGTGGGCGAGCCACCGCGCTGCAAGTGGCCGAGCACCAGCGTGCGAACCTCCTTGCGGGTGCGCTCATGGATGGCGCGCGCCACCTGTCCCGCGATCCCACCCAGCCGATCCACGGTGCCGGGCCCGCGCCGCTCGACCATCACGATCTCGCCGCCCGCCGGCCGCGCGCCTTCGGCCACCACCACGATGCTGAATCGGCGGCCGGCGGCCTCACGGCTCCGGATCTTGGCGCAGACCTTTTCGATATCGAACGGAATCTCGGGCAGGAGGATCACGTCCGCGCTCCCCGAGAGGCCGCTCGTGAGCGCGATCCAGCCGGCGTAGCGGCCCATTACTTCCACCACCATCACCCGCTCGTGGCTCTCCGCGGTCGAGTGCAGCCGATCGATGGCCTCGGTGGCGGTGCTCACCGCGGTGTCGTAGCCGAAGGTGCGCTGGGTGCCGCTCACGTCGTTGTCGATGGTCTTGGGCACGCAGACCACCGGCACGCCTTTCTTCCAGAGCTCGTACGCGATGGCGAGGCTGCCGTCGCCCCCGATCGAGACCAGCGCGTCGAAGCCGCTCGCCTGGAACGCGGCCACGAGGTCGTCCGACCGGTCGACCTCGGTCTCGCGGCCCTCGGAGTCCCGGACTGTGAAGTGAAAGGGATTGCCTCGATTGCTGGTGCCGAGAATGGTGCCGCCCAGGTGGGTGATGCCACGGACCTGCTCGGGGCCGAGCGGGACCACGCCGTCGAAGGCGAGGAGTCCGTCGTAGCCGCGGAGGATCCCGTAGCAGTGCCAGCCGCGACGGTGGGCCGAGAGCGCGACGGCACGAATGACTGCATTGAGCCCCGGCGCGTCGCCGCCGCCGGTCGAGATGGCGATCCGCATCCCCGCCTGATCCCGTCCCGTTAAGCCGATTTGTGCTTGCGGATCAGCCCCACGACCTCGCCCGGTGCCGCGTGGCGGCCGGCGGCCTTCTTCGAGAACACCGAATGCCCGTCGAGGGCGATCTCGAACCGGCCGCCGGACGAGGGCACCATCCGGATCTCGCTGTCGGGAAACTCCCGCTCGATTTCAGCCGCCAGACCGGCGGCTCGCGATTGATAGTTTCAGACGACGCAATATTCGATGACGACCTGCATCGGTCGGCGCTCCTTGCTCTGGGCGGTGCTTGGGACAGAATCGTAGCGGCGCCCCTGGGGGATGCCAACCCCGCCGCCGCGCTTGTCAGCCGCCTAGGGACGGCATATCTATTCGCGTACGATGACGTACCTCAGGGGCAGGACCCCGGGCCGGCGCCGGGGCCGTGCGACGTGCACGGCCCTGGCGCCGCTTCTTTTGCTCGCGACGTTCGCTCCCGGGGCTCTCAGCCAGCAGGCCCCGCGCAAGTATATCGTCGAGGTCGGCGCCGCGGGCGACCTCATGACGTTCGACAACGCCACCGATCTCAAGACCGGCTTCGGTGCCCTCGGCCGAATCGGGATCTGGCTACCCGCCCGGTTCGAAGTCGAGGCGGAGGGGGCGTTCGCCAAACCGAAAACCGAGAGCGGCTCACAGCGCGTCACGGTGAAGACCTTCAACGGGGCGTTGCTCTACAACGTGCCGATCGGCATCAACAACTCGGCCTATCTCAAGTTCGGGGTCGGCGGCACCACATACGGCGGCAACTGCCCGGACGTGGCCATTCCGGGCGCGGGGCCCTGCGGTACCGCGACGTCGCTCCTCGGCGGCCTCGGCTTCCGCGTCGCGATCGTCCCGACCGTGCTCGTCCGGGGCGAAGGGGTGCTCAACCGGAACAGCAGCGGCGATCGCAAGCTCACCAACTTTGGCGTGAACCTGGGCGCGAGCCTGATGCTCGGCAGCAAGGCCCTGGTTGATTCCGACGGCGACGGTGTCCTCGACACCGATGACCGTTGCCCCGCGACGCCGGCCGGCATCCAGGTCGATCCGACCGGCTGCCCCATCGATACCGACAAGGACGGCGTCGCCGATGGAGTGGACCGGTGCCCCGACACGCCGGCCGGGGTCAGGGTCAATGCCACCGGATGTCCGCTCGACAGCGATCATGACGGCGTGGTGGACGGCGTCGACAAGTGCCCCAACACGCCGGCCCACGCGGTCGTGGACGCGAGCGGCTGTCCCGTGGACAGCGACAAGGACGGGGTGGCGGATGGCCTCGACCGCTGCCCCGACACGCCAAAGGGCGCCACGGTGGATGCCCTCGGCTGCCCGAGCGACTCGGATGGCGACGGAGTGCTCGACGGTATCGACCAGTGCCCCAGCACTCCGTCGGGCGAATCGGTGAACGCCACGGGCTGTGCCAAGGGCGAAGCGTCGCCATCGGAGGGAGCGGCGCGAGAGGCGCCGGCGCGCCCGCCCACGGCCTCGGCCGCGCCGCCAGCGGCCGCGGCCCCGCCGCCGGCGGCGCCCCGACCCGTCCAGGCGCATCCGGTCGTCCTGCATGGCGATGCGTTCGCCCTCGGCAGCGCGCGCCTCAGAACCACCGCGCAGCCGGCGCTCGACTCCGCGGCGGCGATGCTCGATGCCGATCCGGCGCTCCGCGTGGAGATCGGCGCCTACACCGCGAACACCCGCTCGGACGTCGACAGCCGCCGCCTCGCCAACCTCCGGGTCGAGGCAGTGCGCTCCTATTTCATCGGCAAGGGCGTTCGCGCCCAGCGCCTTGTGTCGAAGTTCTACGGCGCCACCGCGCCGGTGACATCCGATACCTCGGCCGTGGGTCGTGCGCTCAATCGCCGCATCGAAATCACGCCACTTTCCGCCGGCCCCTGATTTGCGCTCCTGATCGACATTCCCGGTTACACGCAGGCGACGGCAGGGCGCCAACTCTTCGAGACATTGCGGGTTGGCGCCCTTGGTCGGCCTGGACCTCGACCTGGGGTGTCGAATGCTGCGCATCGTGTTCTGCGGCATCGTCGCGCTGTGTGCACCGATGTCAATCGCCGCCGCCCAGAACGCCTCGCCTCACTCGCCCCCGGCCGAGCCCCCTGCGCGCACCGCGTCGCATTGGGGTGACGAGCTCGGAAGCACGCCGCTCGCACCGGCTCACTCGCTGCCCGGCGCCGCAGCCGACACGCTGCACTGGCCGGCGCCTCCGCTGGTCGACCCGCCCCGTCCGCTCCGCGCGATCTACGTCAATGCCTGGGCGTTCGGCGGCGGGCGGCTGGCACAATTGGTGGCGCTCGCCGATTCGACCGAGATCAACGCCTTCGTCATCGACGTGAAGGACGACACGGGCTATCTCACCTACCGCTCCGCCGTGCCCACCGCCGTCGCCATCGGCGCCGACGACAAGCCTCGCACGAGGGATGTCGAGGCCCGGCTCCGAATGCTGGCGGAGCACGGGATCTATCCGATCGCCCGCATCGTCGTCGCGAAGGATCCGCTCCTCGCCTCGCACAAGGCCGCCTGGGCCATCCAGAGCACCGGCGGCGGGCTCTGGCACGACCGGCTCGGCTTCTCGTGGGTGGATGCCTTCAACGACTCGGTATGGGTGTATGCGTCGCAGCTCGCGGCGGAGGCGGTGCGCAAAGGCTTTGCGGAAGTGCAGTATGACTACGTGCGCTTTCCGGACGAGCCGAAGCAGCGAATGGCCACCGCCGTGTTCGCCTCCCGCGACTCGGGCGAAACGCTCCGCGACGGCGTGGTGCACGGCCTCCGGATCCTGGGCCAGCGCACCCGTCCGCTCGGCGTACGGTTCACGATCGACGTCTTCGGCCTCACGACCACGGCGCAGGGCGACATGGGAATCGGCCAGCACTGGGAGGATCTCGTCTCCACCGCCGACGTGGTGCTGCCGATGGTATACCCGAGCCACTACTATCGCGGGATGTACGACATCAGCCGGCCGAACAGCAAGCCGTACGAGATCGTGCACCGCGCGCTCGAGGACGGCCTCCGGCGCACGACGCCGCTCGCACGCGCCGCCGAGATCCGTCCCTACCTCCAGGCCTTCACGCTGGGGCCGCCGCGCTATACGCCGGCGGAAGTGCGGGCCCAGATCCGCGCCGCCCGGGACGTCGGCATCGAGTCGTGGGTGCTCTGGAACCCGCGGAGCGCGTACGATCCCGGGATCTTCCATGGGCGCGAGCAGGCGCTGAGCGCGGCCGGCCCCGCCGCCGCGCCCATCGCGGGCGCCAGGAACTGAGCCCCGCTCCGACATCGGCGGATGACAGCGGAGCGGGCGGTGGCCCGCGTGGCTGTGCCCCAAGTCCCACGTCCCCAGCAACTTGCGGGTCCGATCAATCAGTGAGGCTGGTCGGCCCGGGAGTTGCTCCCGCCCTTGACCCGGCCTGCTGCCGGCGTATTCTCAAACTCGTATTCAGCCAAAAATTCGGCCCCTTGATCCCGCACCGGGCAAAACCGGCGGCCGCGAGCCCAACGCAACAGGAGCACATACGATGGACATGCGCACTCGTCTTGGCCTGCTCGTCGCCGCTGGACTCGTCGCCGCCGTGCCGGCGAGCGCCCAGGGTCTGCCCGCCGGGGTCACGCAGGCGATGGTGGACAAGGGCAAGGCGATCTTCACGGGCGACGGCAACTGCTACGCCTGCCACGGCCAGAGCGGCGAGGGCCTGCTCGGGCCGAACACCAAGTTGGTGGATCACACGTGGCTCCACAGCGACGGCAGCTATCCGGCAATCGTCGCATACATCAAGAAGGGCGTCACCAAGGAAGAGTCGAAGAGCGGCATTCCGATGCCGCCGCGAGGCGGCTCCACCATCACGGACGACCAGGTGAACATGGTGGCTGCCTACGTCTACTCCATCAGTCACAAGAAGTAGCCGCCTGGCAATTCGCGCCACGCACCGGCCGAGCGCTCGTTCCCCCCAAGCTCGCGAGCCGGGATGATCTGGTACGTGGCGCTCGGCGGCGCGCTCGGCAGCGCCAGCAGATTCCTTCTCGGCGCGTTCCTGCAGCAGCGGTCGGGTGTGGCATTTCCGGTCGGAACCCTCATCGTCAACATCACCGGCTCGTTCCTGCTCGGCTTCCTGCTGCGCTACGCGCTGGAGACGCCGGCCATCTCGCCCGAGGTGCGCGCGCTTCTCACCACCGGCTTCTGCGGCGGCTACACGACGTTCTCCACCTTCAGTTATGAAACCGCGGCGCTGCTCGAGGACGGCGAAGCGAGCCGCGCCGCGCTGTACATCGTGCTGAGCGTGGCGGTGTCGCTCGCGGGCGTTTTCGCGGGCTTCGGCCTCGCGCGCGAAATTCTGAACGCGCGGCGGGGGCTCTAGGAGAGGGTCACCATGCACGGATTCAAGGGCGAGCGGACGCTGATGCGGATCCACATCGGCGAGCGGGACAAGTGGCACGGGCGGCCGCTGTACCAGGCCATCGTCGAGCTGCTGCGCGAGCGGCATTACGCCGGCGCCACCGTGTTCCGCGCGATCATGGGGTTCGGCGCCAGCTCCAAGCTGCATACCGACAGGCTCGAGCTGCTCTCGCTCGATCTTCCGATCGTGGTCGAGTGCGTGGACACGGAGGAGCGAATCGAAGCCATCCTGCCCGAGCTCGACGAGATGATCGGCGGCGGGCTCATCACGCTCGAGCGAGCCCGGGTCATCATGTATCGGCCCGGCATGCCGGCCGAGGAGCGCGGAGACACCTGGAACATCGAGCGCACAGGGCACTGGCGGCCCGAGCCGCCGCCGGCCACGGACGCGTAAGGTGTCGGTGCGCGGCGTAGCGTGAGCCGATCGCGCCGCCCGGCGAATACGGTCCGGCTCAACGAGTCGCAGCGGCGACACCTCGCCGTCTTCCTCGAGCAACTGGAGGAAGCCCTCGGCGAGATCGAGCGCCTTGCCGACCTGCCGGCTCGCCCGGCGCGGCTGCTCGAGGACGTGCGCGACCTGAACCCCCAATTCGGCACCGCCGTCCGCGACCGCGTGCTCGATCTCCGTGAGCGCATCGGCGAGCTGGCGGACCGGCTCGGCCTGGAGCCCCGCGTCCAATCGCGGCAGCGGCGGGTGGCGGCCCTCGTGAGCCGTGCGATCGTCGATCTGGAAGACGCCGGATCCCGCGGCCTGGCCGGCTACGGCGAGGTCGATCCGGGCGTGGCGCGCGAGATTGACCCCGCACTTGCCGAAATGGTCAGCCGCCTCGAGGCGATCGCGGCGCGCCTGCGTTCACCCGAGTGAGCCGGCGGCTGCGTGGCCCGATCCCGCCGGCCACGGCGCCTGATTGCCCGAGTCCATGAGCGCCCGGATTTCCTCCAGCCAGCGCTCGATTTGCCCGAGCTCGTGCGCCACGGCCCGCTCCCCGGCTTCCTGCGTGGCCCGTGCACGCGCGAGCGCATCGAGGCTCGCGCGACGCACCTCCCGCATTTCGGCGCGCGTGGCGCGTTCCAGGCACCGGCGACTCTCCGCGATCCGCTCGGCGAGATCGCCCTCGACGCGCGAGGCATTGACCTCGAGCAGGTGATTGAGATAGGAGTTGGCGGCGGCGGTGGCGCGGCGGCGGCGCACCGCCGCCGGCATGAGCCGCTCCGCAAGCTGCCGGCCGGGTGCCGCGCGGTAGTGGTACTGCATGAGCGCGGTGAAGTAGAATCGGCGCGGCGTTGCGAACCCATCGGTGGCCGTCTCGGGCAGTGAGAAGGTGCCGTTCCTGCCCGGCACCGACCCGAGCAATCGCGCCATCAGCTGGTTCGCCAGCTCGCGGAACCGAAGCGTGGCGACGGTGTACTGGCCCGACGCCTCATGCTCCATCACTTCGAGCCAGGGCTCGAGGACGGCTCGCGCGACGGCTTCGGCCGCCGCGAGCGCGTCGAGTCGGGTGAACGCGGCGCCGGACGCCCTCGTGCGCTCCGCCAGCAGCATCCGGCCGCGCGGAGTCACGTCGCTGATAAAGCGCTCCCGCTCGCGTGCAAGCTGCCGCGTCAGGCGTTGTAGTTCGGCAGCGAGCAGCGGGGCGAGATCACTCAACGCGCGGTCCGTCTCCGCACCGAGCGCCTCGAGGGCGCGCGCGCGGGCCTCGGTTGTTTCGAGCGGATCCACCAGCGCCCGGCGCCGCTCGTCGAGTGCCCACGTAAGTCGGGCGGCCAGCCGGGCGAGCCCGCGTCGCTCGGCGGTGGCCAGAACGGCCTCCGCCGCCCGGCCGTGCAGTTGCTCGAGCGCCGCCAAGAGCTCGAGCCATTCGCCATGCGTCACGCCATCACGCTGGCCGGCGAGGGCACTCACCTCAAAGATCCGCGACGGCGCGCGGCCGAGCCGTTCGCAGAGCAGGCGCGCTGTAAACGCAGCAGCCTCCGCGCGGTCCGCCGCCGGAATGCGGTCGGCCTTGTTGAGCACGACGAGCAGCATCTCGACCCCCGCCGCCGCTTCCGCAATGAAACTCAGCTCCTCGCCCGAGATCGGTGGATCGGCGCCGAGGACTGCGATGACGGCGTCGATGTGCGGGAGAAATTCGCGCGTGGCGCGGGTGTTGGCTTGGACCGCCGAGCCCAGCCCAGGCGTGTCCACGAGGCAGAGCCCGCGTGCGAGCAGCGGGCTCGGGACGAAGACCTCGACTGCGAGCACATGACGGCGATTCCCGGGGTTGCACGCCTCCGAGACGTACTCGGCGAGCGTTCCCGGGTCCACCGCATGCCAGCCATCCTGCAGCCGAACGCGCGCACCGAGGTCCCCGTGGCGCAGGATGGTGGGCACCGCGGTGACCGGCACTATGCCGGTTGGGAGGACGGAGGTGCCGGTGAGGGAGTTGATGAGCGTGGATTTGCCGCGCTTGAACTCTCCGACGCAGGCCACGTAGAATCGGCCCGCCCCCAGACGTCCGGCCAACTCGCGCGCTTCCGCCGCGGTGCCGGGCACCCCCGCTTCATCGCCGATCGCGGCAAGCGCATCGAGCGGCGCGCGCGCGGTCATCGCACCAGGAGATTCGTTCGAAGCAAGCTGGCCTCCCGGCCCGTACTGGTCTCAGATCGCCGATGCGGGCTGCGGAACCGGTGCCGGCGGCGCCACCGCCGGCGGCCCGGCGGCCGCCGGTGCGAACCAGCGTTGCGCGATGAGCGTCGGGACGATGGCGCTGCCGATCACCACGGTAACGAGCACCGTGTACTGCGCCTGGGTGATGATGTGATTGGTGAGCCCGAACAGGGCGGAGATCGTCCCGAAGGTGAGTCCGGTCGACATGAGCAGCGTCGTGTACACACCTTCGCGGCGCTCGAACGCGAACGCGCGCGTGAGCGGCCAGATGCCCACCACCTTGGAACCCATCTTGGTGAGGAGGAGCGCCGCGATGAGCAGCGCGCCGGCCGCGACCGAGGGGAGCGACACGTACAGCCCGGCCTTGAGAAAGTAGAACGGCGTGAGCAGGCTGAACGCGATGGCCCGCATGCGATCCATGAGCGCGCGGTCGCGCACGAACACGCCGGCGATCACCAGCCCGACCAGATACGCCGGCAGCACCGCTTCGCTCCTGGCCACCTGCGCCAATCCGCCAAGCCCGAACAGGATCAGGAAGACGAACTTGACCTCGGGTTCGCTCACCCGTTGGCCTACGCTGCGGATCACGTAGCGCGTGAGCCTCGGCAGATACCAGAGCACGGTCGCGGTCACGGCGACGAAGAGCGCCAGCCAGCCGTTGAAGTTCGCGAAGACGATGCCAAGGGCGAGCACGGTGCCGAAATCGTTCACGAAGCAGGCGGCGAGGATCAGCTTGCCGATCTCCGTGCGGTTGAGACCGGTCTCCACCATCACCGCATACACCACCGCAACCGATGTGGTCGAGAGCGCGATGCCGGCGATGTAGGCGGCGTGCCGCTCCCAGTGCGCCACCCAGTACGCGAAGGCACCGGCGGCGAGGAATGGAGCGGTGAACCCGACCGCCCCGATCACCAGTGCCGGCTTGAGATGGCGCCGGAGCGAATCGGGATCGATCTCGGCACCGGCCAGAAAGGTGAGCAAGCCGGATCCGAATGTGGCGAGGAAATCGATCCACGGGGTCGTGTGTACGTCGAGGAAATTGCCCGCAACGACGCCCAGCAGGATCTCGACGAGCGCCACCGAGACGCCGACCCGGATCGAGATCAGGCTCGCGAGAAGCGCGAGCGCCATCCAGACGGTGGCAACCAGCCAGACGTTGGAGTGCACGGGTGACTCCCTCCATGCTGCGGACCAGCGGAGGGAGGGCGGCACAAAAAAATCTCCCGGCGGCCGATCCAGGCCGTTCAGGAGTCATCAGCCGTCGGGGACGGCGGTTCCGGGCGAACTCCATCGCCGGGCGATGTGGCTGTACGGTACGGTATAGCGCGCCGCCGGTCAAGCGGCGCGCGTGAACGGCGGCGCTTCGTCCGGCCTGAGCCCGCGCCGACCGCTCGATCGTGCATATTTCCGGGCATGGCCGCCAACCGCCTCGCCGACGAGCGCTCCGCCTACCTCCGCTCCGCTGCCCACCAGCCGATCCACTGGTACGCGTGGGGCCCCGAGGCCTTTGCCGCGGCGCGGGCGGCCGAGCGTCCCATCCTGCTCGACATCGGCGCCGTCTGGTGCCACTGGTGCCACGTCATGGATGGCGAGTCGTACGAGAACTCCGCCACCGCCCAAATCCTCAATGAAAACTTCGTCTGCGTGAAGGTGGATCGCGACGAGCGCCCCGACGTGGATGCCCGCTACCAGCGCGCGGTGCAGATGCTCACCCACCAGGGCGGCTGGCCGCTCACCGCCTTCCTCACGCCGGATGGCCAGGTGTTCTACGGCGGCACGTACTTCCCGCCTGAGGATGCCTACGGGCGGCCCGGCTTCCGCACCGTGCTCGCGAGCGTGCTCGAGGCATGGCGCGCGCGCCGCGGCCAGGTCGAATCCCAGGCGCGTGCCGTCGGCGACGTGCTCGGCCGTCACCTCGACGACGGGCTTGCCGGCGAGCTGTCGCCGCGGCTGCTCGAGGGAGCCGCCGATCTCATGCTCGGCGCGTACGACGCTGCGCACGGCGGATTCGGGACCCAGCCCAAGTTTCCGCATCCGCGTGCGATCGAGTTCCTCCTCGGGCGCTGGTGGGATGCAGCGGACGGCGGCCCCGCGGCCCGCCGCCTCCGCGAGGCGGTAGTCGGCACGCTTGACGGGATGGCGGCCGGCGGCATCCGCGATCATCTGGGCGGCGGCTTCCATCGCTACAGCGTGGATGCCGAGTGGATCGTGCCCCATTTCGAGAAGATGTCGTATGACAACTCGGAGCTGCTCATCGCGTACTCCGATGCCTGTGCCGCACTCGGCGTGGAGGCGTACGCTGACGTGGCCCGCGGCATCGTGCATTGGGTGCGCGAGGTAATGGCAGACCCCGACGGCGGCTACGCCGCGAGTCAGGACGCGGACGTGGGCCTCGACGATGACGGCGACTACTTCACCTGGACCCGCGACGAGGCGGCCGCGGTGCTGGCGCCCGCCGAATTTGAGATGGCCGCCGCCTACTATGACATCGGCACCGCCGGCGAGATGCACCACGACCCGGCGAAGAACGTGCTTCATGTGCCGGCAACGCTCTCCGCGGTCGCGGTGCGCTTGGGCGTCGCCCCCGATGCCGCGGCTCAGCTCCTCGCCTCCGCCGACGCAAAGCTCAGAGCGGCGCGGGCGCTGCGCACCGCGCCTTTCGTCGATCGCACGCGCTACACCAATTGGAACGCGATGATGGCCTCCGCGATGCTCCGCGCGGGCGCCGTACTCGATGAGGAATGGGCGCATGCCCACGCCATCGCGACGCTGGAGCGGATTCGCCGCGAGGCGCCCGAGCCGGACGCGGTGGCGCACACGCCGGGTGGACTCGGGGGGTTGCTGGACGACCAGGTGCAAGCGGCCGCCGCGGCGCTCGACGCGTACGAAGCCACCGGAGACCTCGCGTGGCTCGAGTGGGCCGAGCGGCTCATGGACCGGGTCTGGCGCGACTACCGCGACCCGAAGGGCGGCGGCTTTTTCGATCGGGCGCGCGCACCCGAAGTGGGCGAGGGACTGCTCCCGGCCGCCATCAAACCGGTCGAGGACACGCCGACCCCATCAGCCAATGGCGTGGCCGCCGCCGTCTCGGTACGGCTGCACGAGCTCACCGGCGACGCGCGCTGGCGCGAACGGGCAGGTGAGGTGCTCCGCGCGTTTGCCGGCCGCGCCGCGGAGTTGGGGCTGCACGGCGCCACCTATCTGCTCGCCCTCGACCGCTACCTCGGCGCGCCAAATGAATTCGTCGTGACCGGCGCCGCTCGCGACCCCCTCGCCGCCCGGATGTACCGCACGGCGCTCGCCGCGTACGCACCGAGGCGCGTGGTGCGGCGCCTCACGCCGGACGACGTGGGGCGATCGACGCTCCCGCCCGCGCTCGCCGGAATGCTCGCCCGCGGCCCCGCGGCGGCGGCCTATGCGTGTCGCGGCACCGCGTGCAGCCCGCCGGCGGTTGACGAAGCGGCCTGGCAAGCCGAACTGCGCGCCCGCGCGCCGGCCGCTACATTGGAGTCTTCCTGACGCCTCATTCGCCGAGGAGCCCGTGTCCAAGACCGCAACGATCGAGACCAGCAAGGGCACCATCGTCGCCGATCTGTTCGATGACGAGGTCCCGAATACCGTGGCCAACTTCGAGAAGCTCGCCAACGGCGAGTTCTACGACGGCACCCGCTTCCATCGCGTGATCCAGAACTTCATGATCCAGGGCGGCGATCCGCTTTCCCGGGATCCCGGCAACCCGCGCGTCGGCACCGGCGGCCCCGGCTACAAGATCAAGTGCGAGACTCACCTCAACACCCACAAACACGTCGCGGGCACATTGTCCATGGCGCACGCGGGCAAGGACACCGGAGGCAGCCAGTTCTTCATCTGCCATTCGCCGCAGGCGCATCTCGACCGGGTCCACACCGTTTTTGGCCAGGTGACGAAGGGCATGGACGTGGTGAACCGGATCCAGCCGAACGACACGATCAACTCGATCCGGGTAGGGTGAGCTGCACGTCGATTTCGCGGTTCTCGCCGACTACGCCCTGATCGACCAGCAGGGCAAGCTCTCCGTTCTCGGCATCTTTCAGCACGTCTGGGTGACCGCATTCCCGGCCATGCATCCGCGCACCCACCTGGTGATCCGGGTGCGTGGGCGCCGTACCGAGATCGGCGTGCATACGATGCGGATCAGGCTCCTCGACGCGGCGGGCACCGAGCTGCTGGGCGGCGAAGGCACCGTACAGTTCGGCGAGCCCCCCGCGGGCGTGGTCGATGTCGAGGCGGGGGCGGTGCTCGTGTTCGACGTGCCCCTTCCGGCCCCCGGCCAGTACGCTTTCGAGATCGTGCTCGACGGCGAGGCTACGACCCGCGTGGCCCTCACCGCCGCCCATGCCGACGGGATCGAGAACCAGTCATGACCGCCGATTCCGCGTGGGCGCGCGAGCGCGCGCTCGCGCTGGTGCACGAATACACCACCTCCGAGTCGTTGCGCCGGCACATGTACGCGGTCGAGCTCGCCATGCGCGCCATGGCGGAGCGGGCCGGCGAAGATCCCGACGCATGGGGGCTCGTCGGCCTGCTGCACGACTTCGACTACGAGCGCTTCCCTAACGAGGCGCACGCGGCGGATCGGGAGCACCCGAGCGAAGGCGTGCGGCTGCTCGCCGTCCAGGGCTTTCCCGAGCCGATGTGCCGCGCCATTCTCGGCCACGCGGACTACACCGGCGTGCCGCGCGACACCCCGCTGGCGCAGGCGCTCTTTGCCGTGGATGAGCTGTGCGGGTTCCTCGTGGCCTGCGCGCTCGTGCGCCCGTCGCGGAGCCTCGCGGACCTCGCGCCGGCTAGCGTGATCAAGAAACTCAAGGACAAGGCGTTTGCGCGCGGCGTGAACCGCGAGGACGTTCGCCGCAGCGCCGAGGAGATCGGGGTGCCGCTCGACGAGCACATCGCGTTCGTGCTCGCGGCCCTCCGCCCCCACGAAGAACGGCTCGGCCTAGGCGCGGCATGACCGGGCCCGCGCCGGACGCGCTGCGTCCGATCGAGGTGGCGGTGAATCGCGCGGCCTCGGCACGGCCGATCCCGGGTAATCGCGTGCGCCTCCTGCTCGATGGCCCCGGCACGTATGAGGTGATGCTCGACCTCATCGCGCGCGCCGGCAGCACCGTTCACCTCGAAAACTATATCATCCGCGACGACCGCACCGGGTGGCGCTTTGCGCAGGCGCTGGCCGCACGCGCGCGCGATGGCGTGCGGGTGCGCGTGCTCTACGACTGGCTGGGCTCCATCGGCACCGGGCGCGGCTACTGGCGCTTTCTGCGCGAGGCGGGCGTCGACGTCCGCCGCTTCAATGCGCCTCATCCGCTCCGGATCTTCGCCAACCTGAGCCGCAACCACCGCAAGGTGGTCATTGCGGATGGGTGCCGCGGCGTGATCGGCGGCCAATGCATCGGCGATGAGTGGGCGGGCGACCCGGCGCACGGCGTACCGCCCTGGCGCGACACCGGCGTCGAGATCGAGGGACCCGCCGCGGCCGCGCTCGACGCGGCGTTCGCCGGCACCTGGCGCCTTGCCGGCCCGCCGCTCCCACCCGATGAAGCCGGTGCCGCGGACCCTCCCGCCTGCGGCGACGCCGAGGTACGGGTCGTGGTGGGCGAGCCGGGGCGCGAGCGCGCGTATCGCACGCTCGAGTATCTCACCGCCGGCAGCATCGCGCGGCTCTGGATCACCGACGCCTATCTGGTCCCACCACCGCGGCTCTTTCAGGCGCTGGTCGAAGCCGCGCGCGACGGCGCCGACATCCGGCTGCTCGTGCCGGGCGCCAGCGATCTGCCGCTGGTGCGCAATATTACTCGGGTCGGCTACCGCAACCTGCTCCGCGCCGGCATCCGGATCTTCGAGTGGGCCGGCCCGATGCTGCACGCCAAGACGATGGTGGCGGATGGGCGCTGGGCACGGATCGGGACGAGCAACCTCAATGCCTCCAGCCTGCTGGGGAATTACGAAATCGACGTGCTCATCGACGACCCGGGGTTCGCGCGGGATCTGGAGGCCCAGTTCGCGCGCGATCTCTCGCGGAGCTTCGAGGTGGAACGCCGCCTGCTTCGCGGGCCCCGCTCGCTGCAGCGCGTGATGCCGTCGGGGCTGCACCGGCGCCCGTCGGGGGCCGCTCTCGAGCTTTCGCAGCGCCGCGCCCGGCGCGAATTCCGGGGCCGGGCCGCCATCGCCGCGCGCACCCTCATCAGCGCCGCTCGCCGTTCGATCTACGTCCCGGTCAGCATCGTCCTCATCATCCTCGGTCTGCTGTTCCTCGTGCTGCCCCGCCCTATGGCCTATGGATTCGGCCTCGTCTGCGTCTGGTTTGCGCTCGCCGCCGCCGCGGAGGCCTTCCGGCGGAGGGTGGACCGCTAGACCCACCCACCCCCGACATGGCGACCTGACGCCCGGCGCTTCAACGGCGGCCGCCCCTCGCGCGTATCCTTCGGAGTGCACGATCCCGAACTCTCCGCCCGCCTTGCCGCGGGCGATCCCGATGCGTTCGCACGCATGGTGACCGAGTTCACGCCCACCGCCCGGCGGCTCGCCCGGCTGGTGCTGCGCGACGACGCCGATGCGGACGACGCCGTACAGGAGGCTTTTCTCCGGGCATGGCAGATGGTCGAGCGATACGACCCCCGCCGCCCGTTCCGCGCCTGGCTGATGCAGATCGTGATGAACGCCGCGCGCGACCTTCGCCGCAAGCGCCGGGTGCGCGCCACCGAGCCGCTCGCCGAGCACGCCGAGCGCCGGCCCGGCCCCGACCGCGACGCCGCCCGCGCGCTCATGCGCGACGCGCTGGCCGAGGCGCTCGAGCGGCTTCCCGAGCGTTCGCGGATCGCGGTCACGTTGTTCGACGCCGAGGGGTATTCGCACGCCGAGATCGCCGATCTGCTCGACATACCTGAAGGCACGGTGCGATCCGATGTCTTTCATGCCCGGCGGGCGCTGCGCCGGCAGTTGACGCCCTTCCTCGAGGAGGTCACATGACGGGCGACGAAGTCTTCCACTCCGGCGCCGACCCCGCGCTCGGGCACCTGCTGCGCGAGCATCTCGATCCGGGCGGCCACGACGCGTTCGTCGCGCGGGTGCTCGCGAGCGCCGCCGGCGGCCGCGCCGCGGCGCTCTGGGACTCGCTCGCGCGCTGGGCCGGTCCCGGCATCGCGGCCGCCCTGCTCATCGGCGCGGGGCTCGCGCTCGAAGCTCGCGCCGATGAGCAAGGTATCGAGCAGCTCGACGTCGCCGAGGCAATCGTGCCGGTGGGCGCGCCCGCCACCTTGCTCACGGCGCAGCCGGGCGGACCCGGTATCGTGCTCGACTCACTCCTGGAGGCACCATGAACGGCACGCGTTGGCGTGCGGCGGCGCTGCTCGTCGCGGTATTCATCATCGGACTGCTTGTCGGCTTCGAGGGGCGTGCCCTGGCCAGGCGCCACGTCATGGCGCGCGCCCGTGCACGCACTCCCGCCGCCATGGCCGACCGCCTCGCGCGGAGGCTCGATCTGAATGCCGCGCAGCGGGACAGCGTCCGGCTCATCCTCGAGCGCCACCGGCCGGAGATGGACTCGCTCTGGCGTGATTTCCAGCCCCGGCTTCGCGAGTTGGAGCGGTCGCTGAATGGCGAGATTTCGGCGCAGCTCGACACCGCGCAGCAGCGGAAGTTTGCCGAGCTCACCTCACATCGCGGACACCGGCGCCCCGGACCGCCTCCGCCGAACGGCGCGGACCGGTGAGGACGGCGAGGCGTCGCAAGACGGCGCAGGTGCTCGCCATCGTCCTCTGGATCCAGCCCGCGATCGGCGCAGCCCAGCAGCCGGCCGCGCCCGCCGCGACACAGTCGGTCACCCTGGATGAGGCCCTTCGCCGGGCGCAGCGAGTCCAGCCGGCCGTCGTGCAGGCGCAGGGCGCACTGGAGGATGCGGGCGCGGCGCGGCGGGCCGCGTTCGGCGCGTACCTCCCGAGCGTTACCGCCTCCGGCTCCGGTGCCACGCTGTACTCGGGCCAGCCGGTGCTCGACCGCACAACTGGCCTTGTCCTGCCGGGTGGCAGTACGACGCAGACGCTTTCGTTCGGACTCAACGCGAGCGTGGATGTCTTCACCGGATTCCGGCGTGGCGCCAACTCCGCCGCGGCCCGAGCTGAGACCGCGGCCGCGGAGAGCGGGCTCGTGAACGCGAGGTACCAGCAGCGCCTCACCACCACGAGCGCGTTCCTCGACGCGCTCGCGGCCGGGCAACTGGTCCGGGTGCGCGAGGCCAGCGTCCGCCGGGCCGAGGAGCAACTCAAGGTGAGCGCCGCCAAGCTCCGCGTGGGCAGCGCCACCCGCGCCGATTCGCTGCAGTCGCTGGTGGCACTTGGCACCGCGCGCGCCGATCTGCTCACCGCGCAGAGCGGGCTCGCCGCGGCCGAAGCGGCGCTGGCCCGACAGGTAGGCGCCGACGGGCGGGTGGCCGCGGTGGACGACTCGAGCCTGTATCGCATGGCGGATTCGCTCGACGCCGGAGCGCTCGCGCGCGCTGCCGCCGATTCCGCGCCGCAGGTGCAGAGTAGCACCGCGCTCGCTGCTGCCAGCCGGGCCGCGCTCCGGAGCGCCAAGGGCAATTACTGGCCCACGGTCTCGCTCAGCGCCGGCGCCAACTTCAACGCATCGAGCCGGAGCGACTACGACCTCATCAACCAGCGCCAGCTTGCGCTTCAGTTGAGCTGGCCGATCTTCAACCGGTTCGAGCGCGAGCAGACGATCGTGCAGCAGGAAAGCCAGGTGGACCTGGCGGAAGCGCAGGCCCAGGACGCGCGCCGCGCCGTGCAGTCGGTCGTGATCGCCGAGGCGGCGGCGCTCGATGCCGCGCGCCAGCGGATCGACATCGCCCAAACGAGCGTTGCCGCGGGCACCGAAGCGCTCCGGGTGCAGCAGGACCGGTACCGGGCTGGCGTCGCCACGATCGTGGACGTGCTCACCGCGCAGGAAACGCTCACCCAGGCCGAGGTGGACGTGGTGAGCGCCCGGTTCGACTATCTCCGTGCCAAGGCCCAGATCGAAGGCGTCCTGGGGAGACACCTATGACCGCGACCCTCGAGAATACCGCGGAGCGCATGGCGCGCCTGCCGGCCGACGTTCCCGCCGACGCCGTGATCGTCACCCGGAACCTCCGGCGCGACTACGACATGGGAAGCGAGGTGGTGCACGCGCTCCGCGGGGCAGACCTCACGATCCGGCGCAACGAGTTCGTCGCCATCATGGGCCCCTCCGGCTCGGGCAAATCGACCCTGATGAACGTGATCGGCTGCCTCGACACGCCGACCACGGGCGAGTACTGGCTCAACGGGCACCGGGTGTCGGAGCTCGACGACGACGCCCTCGCCCGCATCCGCAACCGCGAGATCGGGTTCGTGTTTCAGACCTTCAACCTGCTGCCGCGCGCCACCGCGCTGCACAACGTCGAGCTGCCGCTGGTCTACGCCGGCATCGGGGCGAGGGCACGCCGCGAGCAGGCCACCGCGGCCCTCGAGCGCGTGGGGCTCGCCGACCGGATGCAGCATCGGCCCAACGAGCTGTCGGGCGGCCAGCGCCAGCGTGTGGCCATCGCCCGCGCGCTGGTGAATCAGCCCTCGATTCTGCTCGCCGACGAGCCGACCGGAAATCTCGACAGCAGCACCAGCTACGAGATCCTCGCGCTCTTCGAGGAGCTGCATCGCGGCGGACAGACGATCGTGCTCGTGACCCACGAAGCCGACATCGCCAACTATGCCCGCCGCCAGATTCACCTGAAGGACGGCCGGGTCGAGCGGGACTTCGCCACCCCGGGGAGAAGCTGATGCGCCCGAGACTGCTCGTTACACTCCTCGCCACGGTGCCGGCCGCACTCGCGTGTCACAAGGCTGTGCCGGCTCCGGTGTATCAGGCCGTTCCGGTCGAACGGCGGGACATCGTGGTGTCGGCGCTCGCCTCCGGGGTGATCGAGCCCGACACCGTCGTGGA
Organism: Gemmatimonadales bacterium; assembly: GCA_036279355.1. Lineage (NCBI taxonomy): Bacteria > Pseudomonadati > Gemmatimonadota > Gemmatimonadia > Gemmatimonadales > Gemmatimonadales bacterium. The sequence goes on along the minus strand of DASUJH010000028.1, from coordinate 138,032 downwards.
AGTGCGCTCCCGCGCATCGGGCGAGGTGATCAAGCTCTCGGCCGAAACGGGACAGACGGTCCAGCGCGGCGCGCCGCTCGTGCAGATCGACCCGCGGCTCCCGCGGAACAGCTACGACCAGGCCAAGGCGGATCTCGACGTCGCCAAGGCCCAGCTCGACAACGCCCGGGTCGAGCGTGACCGGACCAATCAGTTGCTCAAGGAGCAGTCCGCCACGGTGCAGGAGAGCGAGCAGGCGCAGCTCGCCTTTGCCAACGCGCAGGCCAACCTGGTCAAGGCCCAGATCGAGGTGGACAACGCAAAGATCCTGCTGGAAGACACCGACGTCCGTGCGCCCATCACCGGCACGATCATCGAAAAGAGCATCGAGCGCGGGCAGCAGATCGCCTCGGCCACGAGCAACGTGGGCGGCGGCACCGTGCTCATGCGCATGGCCGACCTCCGGCTCGTCCAGGCGGTGACGCTGGTGGATGAGACCGACATCGGCAAGATCCGCTCGGGCATGCGCGCCACGGTGACGGTGAACGCGTATCCCAACCAGCCGTTCGAGGGCGAGGTGCTCAAGGTCGAACCCAACGACACCACCTCGCAGAACGTCACGATGTTTCCCGTGCGGGTCCGGGTGCAGAACATCAATAACGAGCTGCTGCCCGGGATGAACTGCGACGTGCGGATTCATGTCGGGCGGGCAGACAGCGTGCTCGCGGTGCCGAACGCCGCGCTGCGCACGCAGAAGGACGTAGCCTCGGCCGCGCAGGTGCTCGGACTTCCGCCGGACCAGGTGCACGCGGAGCTCGCGAGCAGCCGGCCCGCCGCCGGCGCCGCGGGCGGGGCGCGAGGTGATTCGACCGGGGCGGCCGGCCGCGGAGCCACAGCGCCCGGCGCACGCGGTCGGGGTGCCCGCGCCCGAGGCGCCTCAGGAGGCGTGGCGAGCGGCGACTCGGCTCGAGGCGGTGCGGGCTACGTCTATAGCGGCCAGTACATCGTCTTCGTGAAGCACGGCGGGGCGCCGGTGCCGCGCACCATTCGCACCGGGCTCACCGACCTCGACTACAGCCAGGTATTGTCGGGGCTCAGCCCGGGTGACTCGGTGCTGCTCCTTCCGAGCGCAAGCCTGGTGCGGTCGCAGCAGGACTTCAAGGATCGGGTGAACCGGGTCACCGGCGGTGGCGCGGTGCCGGGCATGCAGCAGCAACCCGGGCGGCCGCCGCAGTCACCGCAGGCGCGCTCGCAGGCAACCCCGCCGGGGCAGAGCCACTAACATGGCCGGTCTCCTCGCCGGAGAAACGGTCGCGGTGGCCTTCGAGTCGGTGCGGGCCAACAAGCTGCGGTCGCTGCTCACGATGCTCGGCATCATCATCGGCGTGGGCGCGGTGATCACGATGGTGGCGCTTGGCGCGGGCGCGCAGAAGGCGGTGGAGGACCGCATTGCGGCGCTCGGCGCCAACATCTTCACGGTGGTACCCGGCCAGTCCTTCCAGCGCGGCGTCGCCTCGCAGGACCGGGTGAGCCTCACGATGGACGACTATCTCGCGCTCAAGCGCGATGGAATGCTCCTTTCGGCTGTGGTGCCCGAAATGCAGCGCGCGCTGCAGGTCCGCTACGGCGGGCTCAACCTCAACGTGCCGATCGTGGGCACCACGGCCAACTTCGTCACCGTCCGCAATTATACGGTGCCCTACGGCCGGAGCTTCACCGATGCCGACGACGAGGAGCGGCAGCGCTACGCGGTGGTCGGCTCCGAGGTGCCGGACAACCTGAACGCGAACCCGGGGTCCGTGATCGGACAGCAGCTCTTCGTCGGCGGCATTCCCTTCGAGATCATCGGTGTGCTGAGCAGCAAGGGGGCGCAGGGTTCCTTCTCCAATCCCGACGAGCAGATCTTCATCCCGATCAATACCGCCCGCTACCGTGCGTTCGGCACCGACCGGCTGCGCTCGATCGCCATCGAGGTCGACTCCGGCGTGCCGATCGAGCAGGGGATGGTCGACATGGAGCGGGTGCTCCGGAAAACCCACAAGATCCGCCCCGGCGCCGACGACGATTTTTCGGTGCGCAATCCGCAGGACATCCTTGAGACCCAGCAGCAGGCGACGCAGGTCTTTACCTATCTGCTCGCGAGCATCGCGGCGGTGAGCCTCGTGGTCGGCGGCATCGGGATCATGAACATCATGCTGGTGTCCGTCACCGAGCGCACCCGCGAGATCGGCGTGCGCAAAGCGCTCGGCGCCACCCGCCTCAACATCCTCCTCCAGTTCCTGGTGGAGGCGCTGGTGCTCTGCTTGAGCGGCGGCGTGATCGGCAGCGCGCTCGGCATCACCGCCGCCGTCGTTCTGTCGCGGCTGATGCATTGGAACACGCTGATCGCGCCGGGCGCCATCGTGATCGCCTTCGGATTCAGCGCCGCAGTGGGACTCTTCTTCGGGCTCTGGCCGGCTCGCCGCGCGGCGAGCCTGGACCCGATCGTGGCGCTTCGCTATGAGTAGCTTGGGGGATGGCGGGCGACGCGGACCTGATCGTGATCGGGGCCGGCGCGGCAGGACTCGCGGCGGCAGCTCGGCTCTCAGAGGCCGGGGCGCGCGTGTCATTGCTCGAGGCGCGCGCACGGATCGGCGGCCGGCTGCTCACGCTCCGGGCGGCCGGCTATCCGCTTCCGATCGAGCTGGGGGCCGAGTTCGTGCACGGAACGTCGCCGGCCATCTGGGATGTCGTGCGCGCCGCGGGGCTTACTACGATCGAGGCCGGCGAGCCGGATCTCCGCGCCAAGGGCGGAAGCCTCACGCGGCCGCCGGACTTCTGGGCCGGGCTCCGGGCGCTGGTTGAGCGCGCCGAGCGCGCAACCGCCGACCACACGGCCGCCCAACTCCTCGCCGAGTTTCCGCCCGGCGACGCCAACGTGCCGGCCCTCGGCCGTTATCTCGAAGGATTTCATGCCGCCCGGCTCGACCGGGTGAGCGCCAAGTCGATCGCGAAGGCGGAGCGCGGGGCCGGCGGGAGCCACAACGGCGCCTGGCGAATTCTCGATGGGTACGACGCGGTCGCCGACGCGCTCCGGACTTACGCGGGCGCCGGGCTCGACCTGCGGCTCAACACGCACGTGCGCGCGATACACTGGTCGCCGGGCCGGGTGCAGGTAATCGCAACGACGGCTGGCGGCGGGGCCGCGCGACTCGAGGCTCGCGCCGCCGTCGTCACACTGCCCGTCGGCGTGCTCAAGGCGAGGGGCCCCGAGTGCCCGAGCTTCGATCCCGAGCTCGACGACAAGCGACTTGCGCTCGCTCAGCTCGAGATGGGCGTTGCGCGACGGGTGGTGCTCCGGTTCCGCGAAATCTGGTGGGAGGACCCGCGGCCACACGAAGGCGGCCCCGGACCGGTTTCGTTCATTCACGTTCCGGACGCATCGCTGCCGATCTGGTGGGCGCCGGCACCGCTCCGCGCGCCGATGCTCACCGGCTGGGCCGGCGGACCCTCGGCGGAGCGGCTGGCCGGACTCCCGGTACAGCGGCTCGCGGCGGCGGCGCTCGACGCGCTCGCCGCCGCGTTCGGGCGCCCGCGGGACGGGCTCGATGCGCTGCTCCTCGGCGCGTACTCGCACGATTGGTCCGCCGACCCGTGCGCATGCGGCGCGTACAGCTATGTTGCGAGCGGCGGGCTTCCGGCGCAGGCGGAGCTGGCACGGCCGGTGGCCGGCACGCTCTTCTTTGCGGGAGAGGCGACGCACACCGGCGGCGAGCACGCCACCGTTCACGGCGCCATCGCGACCGGTCATCGGGCCGCGGCAGAAGCTTTGGCTGCACTTCGTTGATCCTGCCCGGGCGTGCCCCGGCGGCTCCCGGCAGAACCGTTCTCCAGCTCCCGGCGTTACCTTCGGCAGCCCGAACCAGAGAGGTGCATGCGGCTTCAAGTCAAACGCAATGGCGCTCTCGTGCGGGCGGCCCACTGGATCAACGCCGTGGTGCTCGCCGGCCTGATCGCGAGCGGGCTCCAGATTTACATGGCCTTCCAGCATTTCGGGATGAAGGGCAACGTCTATCCGGTGCCCAACCCGTTCGACGCACGTCACCTCCAGCGGGGCTTTCCCGAATGGTCGCGGCTCGGCGGCTGGCTGGCGGGGGGCATCAACTGGCACTTTGCGCTCGCCTGGCCGTTCGTCATCACCGGCATCGTGTACGTCGCCTTTCTCGTGCTCACGGGCGAATGGCGCTCGCTCGTCTTCCGGCCGCGCGACACCAAGGCGGCGATCCAGATGCAGCTCTACTATTTGCGGCTCCGGAAGGAGCACCCGCCACAGGGCAAGCACAACGCGCTGCAGAAGGCCGCGTACACCTTCATCGTGTTGCTCGGAGCGATTTCGGCGCTCACCGGGTTTGCGGTCTACAAACCGGTGGAGCTGGCGTGGCTCACGCGCCTCTTCGGCGGCTACGAGCTGGCCCGCTACTGGCACTTCCTCGCCGTGTGGACGTTCATCGTATTCACCATCGTACACGTAGTGCTGGTCTTCACGGTGGACCCGGCCTCGCTCCGCGGCATGCTCACCGGCTGGTACCGCGGGAGATTTCCGAGTCATGATTGACCGTACCGCGCGACATCGGCTCGATCGCCGCGACTTCGTCCGGCTCGGGCTCCTGGCCGGGCCCACCGCGCTCGTGGCCGCGTGCGGGTGGGACGGCGGCGGCCTCATCCGCCCCAAGCTTCGCGCCATCTCCCGACTCAACGACTGGGTGGGCGAGAAGCTGCTCGTCGCGTCCGATCGCCTGGCGCCGACCTATCCGACGTCGGCACGCGCCGGCCACATGCCGTCGTATTTCATCAGCCGCCGGACGCCGGTACCGCGCGATCCGGCCAACTGGGCGCTCGAAGTGGGCGGGCTCGTGCGGCACCCGATGCGGTTCACCCGTTCGATGCTCGAGCTGCTGCCGCCCTTGAGCTACACCGTGAAGCACTTCTGTGTGGAGGGCTGGACCACGATCGCCTCTTGGAGCGGGGTGCCGGTCACGACCATCGCAGCTCTGGTCGAGCCGCTGCCGGAAGCGCGGTATCTCCGCTTCGAGTCGTTTGACAACAACTACTTCAACGGCTGGGATCTCGCGAGCGCCATGCATCCCCAGACGATGCTGGCCTACGCATTCAACGACCAGCCGCTCATGCCCGACCACGGCGCGCCGGTCCGGCTCTACGCCACGGTCAAGCTCGGCTACAAGCTCACCAAGTATCTCACCCGGATGACGTTCACCCGGGAGCGTCCGGGCGGGTACTGGGAAGACCAGGGTTATCCCTGGTTTGCGGGCATCTAGCGCGCGAGCGGCGGGGGCATGGAGCCGGCGCCCCGCTTACTTCGCGCGCTCGTTCAGGTAGAGGTCGTGGTGGCAGCCCGGGCAGTCGAGCCGCTTGGGAAGCCTGAAGCCCCCGAAGAGCGGAAACCGCTGCTCGGCGTTGCAATGGGGGCAGCGGCCGCGCGCGCCCTGAAAGGTCTCTCCCTCCTTCAAGCGCTTCGCGGCAAGCGTCACACCCACGATCAGCGCACCCGGCACCACGAAGAAGTGGACCAGCGGAATTGGAATGGCGATGAGCGCGGCCGCGAATCCGGCGCCGAGGGCGACACCGGCGCGCCGGAGCCGCTCACCGCGTTCGAGGACACCGACTTCTACGTTGGCAGTTGATGGGGGATCGCCGCGGGCGGTGAGCGGAAGCTCGAGGGAACGGGTCTGCATGGCTGAACAATATGGGAACCCATGTATGGGCGCAAACGCCAGCCCGCCGTCCGCCGGATTGCGGCGGACGGCGGATTCGCGCGGGTGCCGTCAGGATTCGGTGATCGGATACTTCCGCGCGTAATACTCGGGACTCCGGGTGGCACGCGCGCGGTAAAGCTGCTCCTCCTCGTCATCCGCGTCGTTCACGAAAAGGTGCAGCGCGCCGGGCCAGAGCGTCGCCTGGAGCGACCAATTGCACGACGGCGCGAGCAGCACCCACTGCAGGGCGCCCCCCCCGGCGTCGGTCAGGTGAATGTCGCTGGCCCGCTCGAGCGGCACGGTAGGCGGGATGCCAGCCATGGCCGCCTCGGTCGGGTCGAACCGCAGCTCCGCGTCGGCCCAGGAACGAAACGTCACCTTCCCGTGCACCGGCTCGTCGCCTTCGGGCAACTCCAGCTCCGCTTGCCACTCGCCCAGCAGATCCCAGGCATGGTCCATCGGACCGATGTTCGGCACCTGCACCGTCGGATGTTTTGGCATACTCCACCTCCGCGGTAGGCTCCTGAATCTTTCGGGACGACGTTGCGTAATGTAACACCCATACACTCTGAGCCCGGATGCCAACATGTACCCTACGCTCGCCACCCTGCTTGCGTTCACTGCCGGCCTGGCCGGCTATTCCTGGTCTCGTAACTTCGTGCGCCACCGACTCCGTTTCGTGGATGCCGTGCGTTCGCCATGGGCCCCACTCGCGGCCGGCATGGCGGCCCTGCTCGTTGCGTCGCCGCTCACGTTCCTGCCCTTGGTCGGCGCCTCGGCCGTCGTGCTCTTCGGGATCGGCACCGCGCTCGGCACCGCAAGCGGCGTGCGCGCCATTCGGCGCGCCGAGTCGGCGTCGCAGCACCTGCTGCATTGAGGGCTACAAGATCGGGGACGCGGCGTCCGTGTGCGCTGTCACAGGTCACCGCGCAATGGTATTTTCGTCACATGGCGACGATCCATTGCGCGCGCTGCCACCGGGACCAGGACCAGATGGCGTTCAAGCCATTCCAGAATGAGCTCGGCCAGCGCGCATACGAGCAGATCTGCGGCGCGTGCTGGGGCGAATGGCTCAAGATGCAGCAGCAGCTCATCAACCACTACGGGCTCAACCTCCGCGACGCTGAGGCCAAGGAGTTCCTCTTCCGCAATATGGAGCAGTTTCTCTTTTCGACCCGGTAGGCCTACCGCAGCATTCCCAGCCGGAACACCACGTCGATGGCCGGTCCCTTCGGCTTGAGATCCTCCGTGAGACCGATCTTCCATTCGCGCCCGGATTTGGTGCGGAGCAGCCAGCCGAAGTCGAGGCTCAGCTCGCTCGCGTCGAGCGCGGGCAGCGTGGTGTCGTGATAGTACGGCGAGTGGTACAGCAGGTTCGCGAAGAGTGACTGGCGCCCCCAGAACCGGAATCTCAGTCCGGTCGAGGCGCCGAGGAACCAGCTCCGCTGATAGGGCCCGAGCTCCCCATGCCGCGGCGTCACCCCGAGCCCGAGCCCGGTCTCGGAGGTAAGGCGCGGCGAGAGCCGCACGCGGGCCGAGCTGAGCGCGCTCACCGAGATCGTACCGCGGCCGTAGCCATCGGGGCCCGTGCTCGTGGGGAGTGTGGCGGCAAAAAGGGTCTGGACTGCCGGGCTCCAGCGGCGTCCATAGCCGAGCCTCACATCGCCGAGAAACAAATCGGACGGCTTGCGCACGAGCGTGGTGCCGTTCGGGAGACTCAACCGGTAGGCGAACTGGTTCTCCGGCCGGGCATCGCGCTCCGGCAGCTCGAAGCCGAACACGCGGTGGTACCAGTTCAGAAAGCCGTCGAGAAAGCCGGCGTACGCACCGTCGACGCTCAAGTCCGCAAGCAGAAAGCTGCGGGCGTCGAGATCGCGGACCGCCACGGCGCTCACCCGCAGCAGCTCGGCATCGAGCAGATAGCTCGGCCGCGGCGCCGGAATGTCGTACTCGATGGCGCTGCCGTAGTCGAGCAGCAGGGACACGTGAGTCCCACCGGGATCGGGATCGATGTACGGCTGGAAATAGACGCCGCTCCGCGACGCGGTCATCGGATTCACCGGCATGTAGCTCGGCAGACCCTGCGCCGCGAGGACGCCGGGCAGGAGCGGAAGCAGGCAGCACGCGAGGCGGCGCAGTCGGGCCAGGGAAAGCGCGACCAAGCTCAACTCCGGGAATGGTGGCGAGCGGGGGATCGGCCGAAAGATAAGCAGGCATCACTTGACGGCCGGGCCGCCGGCCTGTACACTCTCCCGATCATGCGCACGCACGATTTCTGGTTCTTCTACTTTAGCCACCCCGGCGCGGCTCGACGGCCGTCCGGTTCCGGTAACGTGCGTTAGCGCAAACCAGAACGGACCCCACGACGCCCCGCCGGAACTCTCTGGCGGGGCGTCGTCTTTTTCACCCTGGACGTAAGAGATCGGGAGCGACCCCGTATGCGCGTTGCGATTCAAGGCACCCTCGGCTCATTCAGCGAAGCGGCCGCCCGCCGGCGCTGGCCCACGCTGATTCCTGTCCCGTGCCGGGAGGTGCAGGACGTCGTGGCTGCGGTGCGGGACGGCACGGCCGACGCCGGCATCCTTCCCATCGAGAACTCGCTCGTGGGATCGGTGACCACGACGTATGACCTCTTGCAGGAGGCGTTCGGCGATCGGCGGCTCCGGCTCACGCACGAGATCCTGCTCCCGGTGCACCACACGCTGATGGGACTTCCGGGCGCACCACTTTCGGGGATCAAGCGCGTCCTCTCGCACCCCGTCGCCCTCGGCCAGTGCCGCATCTGGCTCGGCAAGCACCTGCCCGAAGCCGAGCTGGTGAGTGCCTGGGACACGGCCGGCAGCGCAGAGATCGTCGCGCGCGAGGGCAATCCGATGCTTGCCGCGATCGCCGGACGCAACGCGGCCGACGCACACGGGCTCGTGCCGCTGGCCGAGCGGATCGAGGACGACCCCACCAACCAGACGCGGTTTCTCGTGTTCGGCCGCGCGGAGGAGACGGCCGCGGCCGAGCCCGGCGCCGGACCCTCCAAGACGTCGCTCATCGTCTGCGTGGACCACAAGCCCGGCATGCTCGCGCTCACCCTCCAGGCGTTCGGCGCGCGGGGCGTGAACGTCATGGCGCTGCAGTCGCGGCCCGAGCGTTCGCGTCCCTGGACCTACCGGTTCTACGTCGACATCGCCGGCTCGGCCGGCGACCCGCGGGTGGCGGAGGCGCTGGAGGAGATCGAAGCGTTGGCGGCGGAGCTCATCATCCTGGGCAGCTACGAGGCCTCGCCCGACGGGGCGCTCAGGTTCTCGGCCCCGGTGCCGACGCCGGCGCACCACCTGAAGAGGCCGGAGGTACCGCTGGTGGACCGGCGGCGGAATCCGGAGGGAACGGTGGTCGAGGTCGGCGGTGTGAGATTCGGTGGCGCGGAGCCGGTGCTCATCGCCGGCCCCTGCTCGGTGGAGGGGGAGGCGATGATCCTCGAGACGGCGGCAGTCGTGGCGCAGGCAGGCGGTGACATGCTGCGCGGCGGCGCGTACAAACCGCGCACCTCGCCGTACGACTTCCAGGGCCTCGGCGTGAAGGGACTGCGCTACCTCGCGAACGCACGCGCGCAGAGCGGGCTGCCGGTCGTGACGGAAGTGCTGAGCTGGGAGGAGGTGGCGGTCGTGGCGCACTTTGCCGACATGCTCCAGATCGGCGCGCGCAACATGCAGAACTTCTCGTTGCTACGCGCGGCGAGCCGGAGCGGGCGGCCGATCCTGCTCAAGCGCGGTGCCGGCGCCACCGTGGAGGAGTGGCTGATGGCGGCCGAGTACGTACTGGCGGAGGGCAACCCGAACGTGGTGCTCTGCGAGCGCGGCATCCGCACCTTCGAGCGCGCCACGCGGCACACGCTCGACCTCAACGCGGTGGCGCTGGTGCGCGAGCGCACCCATCTGCCGGTGATCGTCGACCCGAGCCACGCCGCGGGCGTGAGCTCGCTGGTGCCGGCGCTCGGGCTCGGCGCCCTGGCGGCAGGCGCGTGCGGCCTCATCGTGGAGGTCCACCCCGACCCCGCCAAGGCGTTGAGCGACGGCTATCAGAGTCTCGACCCCGAGCAGTTCGCAGCGCTCGCGCGGCAGGTGCATCCCGCGCGAGCGGCACAGGCCAGGATGGCCGTGAGCTGAGAGGTCACGCGACGGTGTCGCGCCGGCCGATGAAGAGCCGATAAAGAAAGAGCAGCAGCATCGCCCCGAGGATCGATGCAATGATGCCGGGGCTTTCGCCCGGGGAGTTGTACCAGCCGAAGGCACGGCCGAGAAAACCGGCCAGCAGCGCGCCGGCAACGCCGAGGAGCATGGTGATGATGATGCCGCCTGGATCGCGCCCGGGCATGAGGAGCTTGGCGATCGCACCGACGACCAGGCCTATGATCAAGGTCCACAGAAAGCCCATGATGTCCTCCGAGGTGGACCGGAGATATACGGCGCCGTGACCCGGCCATCTGTGAGCCGGCGCACATTGGTTAGTGGTCGGCGTCCTCCCGGGCCTCTCCCAGATGCGAAGTGAGCGTCTGCCGCTTGTGGTTGCGCATGATGTCGAGCTTGAAGTTCTCGCCCCGGTCATAGCTCCGGAGGATGCGGAGCAGATGCGAGGGACCCGACGGCTTGCGGCCGTCCACGGCAAACACGACGTCTCCCGCCTTGAGTCCGAGCGCCGAGTCGCTCGGCGCGCTGATCACCAGGACACCCTCCGACGTTCCGAAGTACTGGCCGAGGCCGGCGTTCATCGGAGCCAACTCGAGGTCGGCGAGCTCGCCGCCGAAGAACATGGCGAACCCCGGCGGGTGCATTCCCCGGACATCGACACCGGGGCCCATGAAGTCAGGGCCGTCACCCATGCGGAAGGCGAAGCCGCGCCGCCCGTCGAGGCCGCGCATGACCATGTTTCGGTCGCCGTCGGTGACGATCGCGGCGGTGCGACGGTCGGTGCCGCGGCGGTACTCGACTGGCACGGTGTCGTCGGGCTGCAGGCGAGCCGCGATCTCGATGAGGCGCACGCCGGGGAGCGACTGGTCGTGAGTGGCCGGCCCGTCGGGACTCTCGAGGAGCGACTTGCCGTCGAGCTTGGTGATGATGTCGCCCGACTTGAGGCCGGCCTTGGCGGCCGGACCGCTGGGGGTGACGGCATCGACGTATGCGCCGATCGAGTCGCTGGTGCGCGCCTGGAGGTTGACCTTGATGCCGAGCCGCGCGTGGCGGGTAAAGACGAGATTGAAAATCTGGTCGCGCACCGGGTGTGGACCGTCTTCGGGCTCTGGCGGGTGCGCCTGCGCTCGGCCAATGGTCGGGACGAGTGCGAGCACGCCAATGGCGAGGGCGGCCATCCAACGCTGGTGCATAGAGTCTCCTCGGGGTCAGAGCCCCACGTTACTTGCGTTGGTCAGGTGGACGTCCACCAACGCGTCGAGCAGTCCCACCCGCTCCTGCCAGAGCCGCAGGCGATCAAGCTCGGGGGCGCGCCCGCCGGCAGCCTGGCCGAGGAGGTCGGCCGCCTCGAGCTGGCGGTCCACCGCGGCGATCCGGTCCTCGAGGTCCTCGGCCACACGGGCCGTCCGGCCATCGAGCACGCGGCTGTCGGGATCGAAGCTGCCGATGGCCTGCTCCAGCGCCCGTGAACGCGCCATGGCCTCAGACAGCGCCGCAGTGGCGCCGCGCGCCGGCTCAGGCTCAGTGACAGCGGCACCCGCCGCGGAGGCCGCAAGGCCGGCACGCGTGGTGAGGTCCGGCCGGAGGGTGACGCCGACGGCGATCGAGGCCGCTGCCGCGAGGCCAACGAGCCCGCCGATGCCGGCCCGCCGCATCCGGCGCTCGCGCCGCTCCCGCTCCAGGCGGGCGCGCACTAGCGGCCAACGGTCGCGGGTGGGGCGAAGCGCTGGCAGCGCCTTGAGCCGCGCGGCCCGCTGGTGAAGCCGCTCCAGCTCATCGTCGCACGCGGGACAGGATTCGAGGTGGGCGCGGGCGGCGTGGTCGCCGGGCTCCACGCCGGCCTCGCGCAAGGCGAGGAGCTGCTCCATCGAGAGATGGGTTCCGAGCTCGCTCATGCGACGGCCTCCTCTCCGAGCCAGCGGCGCAACCGCACGTGCGCCCGGGCAAGCTGCGACTTGGAGAAGCTCGCCGTCCGGCCCATCATGGCGGCGATTTCTTCATGGGTGTAGCCCTCGACGTCGTGCAGCCAGACGACGGCGCGGGAGGTTTCGGGAAGGCGCTCGAGTGCAGCCTCGAGGTCCATGCGGAGGTGGGTATCCTCGCGGCGGTGGGGCGCCGCGTCCTCGTACAGCTCTTCGGTTTCGCGGTACTTGTTCCGCCGGAGCCGCATGAGCGCCTTGCTCGCGGCGATGGTCCGGATCCAGCCCCAGAGGCTCCCCTCTTCCCGATACTGCCCGATGCTGCGGCACACCTCGAAGAAGGTCTCCTGCAGGACGTCCTCGGCGTCCTCCGACGTGCGGCATATCCGCCGACAGAGGTTGTAGACCGGCACCTCGAATGCCCGATAGAGGGCCTCGAAGCCGGCGGGATTGCCGGCTCGTGCTTCGGCCAGAACCGTCTTCGCGTCGGCCAGCAGGTACGAGTCCATCACGAGCGCTCGCGTCATGACGTTTCGAAGGATGCACCGGCGCTGCCGAGAGTCGCAAAACCCTTGGGCCCGGCTATTATCCGCGCATGACCACGGCCGCTCCCACACCCACTCCTGCCCCGCACATCTGGCTGCACCACCTCGAGGACGAGGCGGATGCCGCGTACCTCTACCGGGAACTGGCCCAGCTCGAGGGCGACCAGGGCCGCGCGACGATATATCGTAAGCTAGCAGAAGTTGAGGACCGGCACGTGGCGATGTGGCAGCGGCTCCTGACGGAGCACGGCCACGACGCGCCGACGCCGCCGCCCTCGCGTGGCGCGCGGGTGCGGGCATGGGCGGCGCGCCGATTTGGGAGCCAGCTCCTGTTGCCGCTCCTCCTGGCCGAGGAAGGGCGAGAGGTGAAGGGCTACCTCAACATGTACCGGGAGGCGCCGAGCGGGGCGGCGGCCCCCACGGCGCTCACGCTGGCGCGGGAGTCGAAGGAGCACGCCGAAGAGCTGGCGTCGATCAGCGGGAGCAAAGGAGAACCCTGGCACCGGACGGGGGCGGGGGGCATCCTGCGCAACCTGGTGTACGGGTTCAACGACGGGCTCACGGCGAATTTCGGCCTCGTGGCGGGGATGATCGGGGCACAGGCGGGGCTCTCGGAGGCGGGCCATGCGGTGCTGGTGGCCGGTCTCGCCGGCGTGGCGGCGGATGCGCTCTCGATGGCATCGTCGGGCTATCTCGCGGCCAAGAGCGAGCGCGAGGTGTTCGAGCACGAGATCGCGATGGAGCGGGAGGAGATCCGCCTCATGCCGGAGCTCGAGCGCGACGAGCTGAGCCTCATCTACCAGGCGAAGGGCATTCCCGAAGCGGACGCGCGCGCACTGGCGGATCAGGTGATGACCGACCCCGCGCGCGCGCTCGAGGAGCAGGTACGCGAGGAGCTCAAGATCGGCGAGGCGACGAGCACGCCATTTCGGGAAGCGTGGATCACCGGAGTCGCCACGGCGATCGGCGCGTTCATCCCGGTGGCGCCGTTCCTGGCCGGCACGGGCCGATGGGCGATCTGGACCGCGTTCGTGATCGCGATGCTCTCGCACTTCGGCGTGGGGGCGGCGCGGAGCTTCTTCACGGGGCGCGGCATCTTTCGCAGCGGGCTCGACATGTTCATCGTGGGGCTCGGCGTGGCGGCGGTGGGATTCATGGTGGGCGACTGGATCGTGCGGCTGCTGTAGAAGCATCCCCCACCGGCACTGCCGCGGTCCCACCGGTGCTAGGCGGCGAGCGGCGTCAGTCCTATATTAGCGTAGCCATTCCAAGCACAAAGCAGCCGCACGGCCTCACCTGGAGGCGCGATGGCGTTGAGAGCTCGCCGACCACATCGGGATTGCGTGGCCGACGAGCGTGGCTGTAGCGCTCGGCCGCGCGACTCCCGTGTATGCGCGTCTTCGGAGCCCGCATCGGCGGGAGCGTCGCTAATCGGGACCGCACCAATTTGATGCACCCGCACGGATCGAGCGGGCGTTATCGGAGCGCATTGGGTTAGAGCTCGTCCGACGACGGCCGGACTGCGCCATACGGGCAAAGCCATGCTCAGAAAGGAGGCCACGAGGCGCACCTACGACCGAGCGCGGAACTGACAACTCAAGGACCAGCTGCCAACATCATCGTGGCGGCAGGCGTTGGTCGTTGCTCACGCAAGTGGTGGGTGTTTAGTCGGTCCTGAAGAGCGCACGAGTTCGATCATCGTCGACTACCGCCTTGGCGATTTCCCCACGTGCTTGGGGTTGCTGGGGGCGAGCGATGACTTTCAGAGCATGCTGGGAAGCAATTGCAGCGGAACTCGGGGAGGTGAACCATGCTGCGACTTCGGTCGGTGGGCTGGCCCTTCATCCTTCTGGTGAGCGGCATATTTGCATGCGGATCGGATACCGTCGCACCGTCGAACAGCGAACCCACCACCCCAGCACTTGTATCTGCAGGCGCTGCACCGGAATCGATCGCAAACAGGTGGATAATCACGTTGGCGAGCGGCGTGACCAATGCTTCGCGCATATCCGACTCGCTGGCCGCGGTGATTGGTGTTAGAAAATATATGGACGTGATGGGGACGAAGTCCTTCGTGGTGATCAACGCGAAGCCAGCACTACTTGCGGCACTGCGCTCCAACCCACTCGTTTCAGCCGTTGATACCGACCATGTCGTCCCCCTCTTGTCGACGCAGTTGCTCCCCACCGATGGAAGTCTCTGGGCCCTTGACTTGTTAGATCAGCGGGTGGGCAGCCAGGACTTTCGCTTCAACTATTTCTACCCAGGCACTGGCGTCCACGTCTACATAATCGACACCGGCATTCGAGGAGATCACACGGAGTTTACCGGTCGGTTGGGGCCCGGCAAGACATTCATAGGCCCCTCAGCCCCTGATGATCCGTACCAGGACCTTTCAAACCATGGTACTGCCGTTGCGTCCCTGGCGGGGGGCCGCACGTATGGCGTTGCGAAGAACGCGACCCTTCATTCCCTCCGCGTCATTCGAAGCGGGGCAACAGCGGCTGAATCCGATGTGGTCAACGCACTCAACTGGGTTGCTGCAAATGCAATTCGGCCCGCCGTCGTCAACATGAGCATTGGCGGCACTTACATGATCAAGACGGCGACTGCCAACGTACTCGCGGCGCGCATACCAGTCGTGAAGGCTGCCGGCTCTCTGTCCACGCCTGACGCGTGTAGCGATCCGACGAACACAGAATATCATGTGATTGTGGTTGGCGGGGCCAACCAAAATCTTAGCCGCACCGACGATTCACCTTACGGGACGTGCATCGACCTATTTGCACCAGGCATCCAAGTGCGCGCCGCGAGCAGTGCTGGTCCAGGTGCAGCGCTCACATTCGGCGGCACCTCTTCAGCGGCGCCGCTGGTAACGGGCATTGTGGCGGGCATGATGCAACAAATCGCGAGTGCCGAACCCGCGGCTCAATTCGCATGGCGTGCGGAGGCCATCGTTGATCTTGCCGCTACTCCAAGCCTCGCGGTAGCTTCTCTCAATGGATCACCCAACCGGTTTGCGAACTCTCTGTTTCGCTACGTCGATTACCAAGGGCCGAACGTGATAACGACTGATGCTAGTACATCTACTTCGGCTATTTGGGCCCTCAACCGTTTCGGGGGCGATGGCAGTTGGACCAACTACCGGTGGTCGGTGTCAGTGAATGGGGGACCATACCAACTTGTGGGAACGGGCCCAACGTACACAAGGACCTTTCCTGCAAATGCATCGTATAACATGTACCTGCGCGCAACAGCGACATCGTTTGCCGATACGGCGAATGAAGTCCCACTGCTGGTTCAAGTGAAGCCGCCTCCGCCTCCTGAGCCCACTCCGCTGCCTCCACCCCCAGGGTGCACGGGTTGCGGCTGCTTCCAGAACCAAGTCTCCACGAATACGAACCCATGTTGATGTCATGCTCACCGACTGATGATGGAATTGGCTCAAAGTTCGGTCTCTCGATGCGTTCGACGCTTCTTACAATCCTAATGGTTGTGGCTGTGTCAAGCTGCGCGCCGCCAATCGCGCGCTCACGCAGCGCATCTCTCCCCACTCGTGTCACTGGCCTGGACGTGCGCTCAGAGCAAGGCGAGACTCGCGAGGTTCATGCTTGGCTCGCGCCGGCAGCGGATCGAACGACCCTCGAACTGCATGCGGCGCTGTACGCCCCGGAGCTCTGCGGAAAAATCAATGCGAACGTCGTCGACTCCCAAGTCGATGCGGTGGAGATCGAGCTAACGCGGAGACCGCCGCCGGCTGGCTTCGTATGCTTGATCGCAATGGGACGATACCTGGTGGACGGACGAGTAGGACCGCTACGGCCAGAGGCTGATAGCACACGCATTCGGGTTCGATATCGATTTCTGCGATCGGACGGAACCGCGATCATCGATACCGTCGCCGCCGACACGGTAATCTGCTTGCAAGGCTCAGCCGGAAGGTGCACCTGACCGCTCGGTCGAAAATGGCTGGATACCGCTGATGGATCGGCCGCGACGGAACCGATTTTGGGCTTGCAGGCTGTTCCCCGAAGAACTGAACGGCGTACCTCCACCCCGGAGGGCCTATGGCGTCGAGAGCAAACGGTGCGGTGGCCATGTTCTCTTTCGCCGGCCTCGCCGGCGCGGCGTGGCTCTATCTCGGTCAGCCGCCGGCCGGACGCACCCACACCTACTACGTCGCTGCCGACACGGTCACGTGGGACTACACGCCGGGCGGCGTGAACGGCATCACGGGCAAGCCGTTCGAGGGGTTCGCGCTCGAGTTCACCGAGCGGCGGCCGGACCGGCTGGGCCACGTGTTCAAGAAGGCCGTCTACCGCGAGTACACCGACAGCACGTTCACGACGCTCAAGCCGCGGCCGCCGGCCTGGGAGCACCTCGGGATGCTGGGGCCCCTCCTCCGTGCCAGCGTCGGCGACACCATCCGCGTGGTCTTCCGCAACCAGGCGGACCATCCCTTCAGCATGCATCCGCACGGCGTGTTCTACCTCAAGGACTCGGAGGGGGCGCCGTACGCGGACGGGACGTCGGGGGCCGATCAGGCCGACGACGGCGTGCCGCCCGGGGCCACGCACGTGTACGTGTGGCCGGTGCCCGAGCGGGCGGGGCCGGCGCCGGGCGAAGGGAGCTCGGTGTTCTGGATGTACCATTCGCACACCGCCGAGACGGGCGACGTCAACGCGGGGCTGATCGGACCGATCATCGTGACGGCGCGAGGGGCGGCGCGGCCGGACGGCACGCCGAAGGACGTGGATCGCGAGTTCGTGACGCTGTTCGCGGAGGTGGACGAGAACACGAGCCTGTACTTCGACGACAACGTGCGCCGGTATGCGATGGACACGACGAAGATCCCGCGCCGCGCCACCTTCGCGGACCCGTTCTATCTCAGCAATCTCAAGGAGAGCATCAACGGGTACTCGTTCGGCCACACGCCGGGCCTCACCATGCAGGTGGGCGAGCGGGTGCGCTGGTACGTATTCAGCTCCACCAACTTCGAGATCCACGCGCCGCACTGGCACGGCCAGACGGTGGTGTCGCACCACATGCGGACGGACGTGCTGAATTTGGGCGCCATGGGGATGGAAGTGGCGGACATGGTGCCGGACAATCCGGGCGTCTGGCTCTTCCACTGCCACGTGGCGCCGCACAACGACGCCGGGATGCAGGCGACGTTCCGGGTGATGGAGCCGCTGGCGGCGCGTTAGCCGCGGTGCGCCGCCGCTACCGATTGAGCATCGCCGCCACGATCGCCCCGAGCGCGAGGAAGATTGCACACGCGATCCAGACCCGCTCCTCGGCCCGCTCCGCCGCGTGGGCGACGCTGAATGCCCATCTTAAGGAATGGCTCGATTGACCCCGTCGCGGCTAGAGCGGTTCGCCGCGCTGGTAGTGCCGCGGCCGGCGCCCGCGCTCAGCCGAACGCGCCGGCGAACCACCGCTGGTAATGCGCGCCGAGGATCGGCACCGGCCGTACGGCGCCGCGGACCGCGGCGACAAGGCCGATGATCCAGAGGGGAAAGAGGCCCAGGAGCACGAGAAGCCAGACGAGCCAGCCAAGGATCGGCACGATTGCGCAGACCGACGCCGCAGCGGACGTCAGCAGCAGTCCCAGCATCTGGCGCAGGTGGAAGGCGCCGACGTCCGTCTTGTGCTTCTGGTGCATGAAAATCGCGACGATGAATCCGATGAGGGTGACGTAGCTGACGATTGCGGCGATGCGGTCCTTGGTCACGAGCGATGGCGCTGCGGCCGCTGACATGGGGGTGTCCATGGAAGCTCCTCCTGTGGTTCGGCGGGTCGGTATGGGTGCCCGGTACTGAGGAACGCGCCGAACGCGGGCATTTCCCGTCATGTGGCGCTGACAGAAAGGCGATGAGGAGATCCACGCGGGTCAGCGCACGCGATCGGTGACCCGCGGCGCAGGCGGTCGTGGCGCTCACAGCCCGACGAACGCCAGCGGCGCTGCCTGCTCCAGCCGCTTCCGGTATGGCGCGACGAGCTTGCGCGTTGCCGCCGACGGCGCCGGAGCGCGGCCGGCCGGCATCGTCCCCCCCTCGGCGAGGCGCGGGACGCGGCCCTTTTCCGCCTCAGCGAAGAGCCGCGGCAGGTCGAGCTCTACGATCCGCATGTCGAGCGCCGCGTAAACCTGGCCGCGCACCCAGCGGTACTCCTTGAGCGAAAAGCCGACGTCGTTGAGCGCGTCGATCTGCGCGCGCTTGCCCCTCACGTAGCCCACAGCGAGGTCGCGATACGCGCTGACGAGTGCGGGCAGGTCGGCCGCGGTCGCGCGGTGCTCGTCCCGCAGGTACTCGTGGTAGGTGCGCTCGAGGCGCTGCCCCTCGTCGCCGAGGCGCTGCGCGACCGCCGCCTGCACCTGGAGCAACTGCTGCAACTGCGCCTCGCTCGGCTCGCCGGAGGCCGGCGGCACATAGGTCGCCTGGTTGCGGACCGACCGCTCAAGCTCGGGGATCCGACGGAGCTCCGCGAAGCCGCTCACCGTCGAGCTCACCTTGTGATAGACGAAGTAGGAGCCCGCGACCCCGCCCGCGCCGAGGAGGACCAGCAGCACGACGCATCCGATGGCGACCTTCTTCATTGCTCCTCCCCGCGACGGCGCGAGCGCGCTACTCGCACTGCAGACTCCCCTCGATCCGGACGCCGTCCGCGGTCTCGCCGCGGAACGTCGCGCTGAAGCCGCCGGCGCTCCGCTGCACCTTCGCTTCTCCATGCCCGGTGATCTGCTTGGCATGCTCCGGGTGCGGATCCCGCTCCGCCGGAATGGTGAACACTTCGTACTTGATCTCCGTCTCGGGCGTAGTCCCCTTGGTGAAGACGACGGCGAGCCAGAACTCGTCGGGCCTGGGACTCCGGATTCGCGGTGTGCTGAACCACATATGGGAGAGGTACGGCGGACTCGTGCGCCGGTGCCATCCGGGGGGAGCGTCGGCGACGAAGTCCGCGCCGAACCCATGGTCCTCCGAACCGGCCTCGAAGCTCTCGCATACGGGGCCGACGGTCATCTCGTAGCTGCCCGCCTGCGGCCCGCCGGTGAGCGTGAAGCGCGCTTTGGCACCTTGCGCCGCAGCGGGCAAAGCGGCGCTGACCGATGCGAGCGCGACCAGTGCGCCGAGGCGTATGACACAAGACATCGCGGTTCCCCTGGCTGAGTGTGCGATCGGTGTCACGGGTCACTTGACCCGCGGCAGCACCAGCTTGGCAAACCGCTCGAGCCGCGGCCGCGTCGCTTCGAGCCCCTCGTGGCCGTGCGACATCATGCTGAACGCCACGATCCGCGGGCCGGCATAGACCGCGAGAAAGCCTCGGCGGTTGTTCTCGTCGTCCGGGGAAATGATCGTAAAGAACGCGCGCTGCCCAAGCCCCGCGACCGGCAGCCGTGGTTGCTTACCGGCCTTCAGCAACTCGAGCACCCGGTCGAGCTCCTTATCCAGC
Source organism: Gemmatimonadales bacterium (assembly GCA_036279355.1). Lineage (NCBI taxonomy): Bacteria > Pseudomonadati > Gemmatimonadota > Gemmatimonadia > Gemmatimonadales > Gemmatimonadales bacterium. Next base: position 118,206 of record DASUJH010000028.1, on the reverse strand, counting down.
GGCTTGGTCTGAATCAGGTCGATCGACCCGCCGTCGTAGTCGCAATGCGGGCCCCACGACATGTCGGTCGCCATTGGATCCGAGGCAAAGCCGCGCATCTGCGGGTCAACCTCGTACGCCTCGTCGAATTCGGCGCTGGTGGCTAGCGAGCAGACGTTCGGCCCCGACCCGGGTTGAACTCCCGGCGTCGTCTGGAGCGCCAGCTTGAGGATGCGCACCAGCGCATCCTTCTGGTCCCCGATGCTGGACAGGGGGCTGCTCTGGAGCGCGACGTGGAAGACGTGGCCGCCGCCGACCGCGGCGGCCTCGCTCCCGCCGCCGCCGTACGCCCATCCCCCGGAGCCGACGTCGATCCGTTCGGCATCGGCGCCGTTCGTGACCTTCGCCGATTTCTTGACCTTGCTGAAGACATCCTCGGCCAACGAGGCCGGATTGCTCCTCAGCTCGATAGTGGTACCCCGGTAGCGACCGGTCATCTCATAGTCGCAGAGATAACTGTCCGGGCTCCCGCCCGCGACCTGCAAGGTGACGGGAAATCCCGCCGCCGTACTCACGTCTTTGAACGAGGGGCAGTAGGACTGTGGGCCACCCCGCTTGGTTGCGGCGGACGTCGCCTGGCCCGATGCGCCGTTCCCGCAGGCGCCGAGGACCACGGTGACCAGGACGAGTTTCAACGACCTGGATGCGGAAGGCATATGCTACCTCCTGAACCTCGTTTGATCGGGTGGTGGTGATCACAGCCGTCCGACGGCGATGCGCGCGAGCCGCACCGCGCCGTCGAAGTCGGTCGAGGAGACGAGAAAGCCCAGCTCGAGGGCGCGGTCGCCCTTGAGGAAGTAGAGCTGGCCGGTCGCGGGATCACCGGCGGCGTCTTCCCAAGGCCCGCTATCGAGGGTGTCTGCCGCGCCGTCGTGCAGGACCGGTGCGACCCGCTCGATCAGTCCACCGATCGCGCGCATCCCGTCGAAGGCCATGCCGCCGTACTCCCAAGTCGGTGTCAGGACGAGTGCGTGGTGTCCGGCCGTGAAGTACGTGCAGCTCTTGCCTTGGGTCATTGCCAGCGGCGTTTCCTCATCGGAGCGATACGGCGGCACGACCAGCTTGCCGAGCACCGGTTCGACCTCCTCCACCTTGAGCAGGACGCAGGGATCGGGACCGGCGGCGGCGGGGGGCTTCGTCGCCGGGAACGGGAGGTCGGGAATGGCGTCGCGGATGTGGTTGGCGATCACGATGCTCTGCTCGCGCGTCACCTCGGCCCCGTGCACCCTCACGCGGACGGTGATATGTCCAAGCTGGCCAAAGAACGATTGTGAGGGCGGGTCGTTGGACCTATCCCATCCGGGAGGCGGAGGCACGGGCGACGCCGCGCGGCGCTCGGCCTCCCTGCACCACGGCATGTTCTTGCTGGCGGAGTCGTCGCACATGTCGTGTCCGATCTTCGCCAACGCCGCGCCCGCTCCGCGCGCCGCCGCCGGATCGTTGTATACCTCGACGTCTACGATTACGCCGCTGGTGTCCGGCTCAGGCGGCGGGAAGGGCGACTCGCCGAGCCGGGCCGCGAGCTGACGACGCACCTCGGCCAACTGATCGTTCCGGTGCGCAATGGCCGTGTCGAGCGGCAGCGGATAGACGCAGCCGTCGTCGGTCGTATACGGAGCTCCGGTCAGCTGGCCGACGATCTTCGCGACCTCGGCGGCGGAGATCCAGCCGCAGGCGTCAGGGGGGCGCGCGGCGGTGCGGACGGGTGACGCCGAGGCGGCGGGAGCCCGGTCGCGGTCGCGCGTGTCCTCGGTGGCCGCGGCAGAGCTGACGGAGCCGGCAGTCGCGACCGAGGCCGGGCTCGCACCGCGGTCGCACGCCGGCAGCAGCGCGAGTGCAGCGAGCGGCAGGATGCGCGAGATGAGGACCGGCATGGTCACCCCGCCCGGCGCAGCTTGGGGACGGCGGCCTGGGCGAGCGCCGTCAGCGTCGCCAGCACCGACTCAGACTTCGCGAGCGGCGAGGCCGCTTCTCGATAAATCGAGAGCCGCCAGTGGCCGACCCGCACAAAGAGCTCGCCGCCCGGTGCCTCCTTGGCACTCTCTACGAAGAACGCATCGTCACCGAGTCCGGCGACTGCCCGGGCCGTCTTCCCGTGGTCGATCACCTGCTTGAGCGCGGCACCCTTGGGCTCCTTCGGACTGACGTTGGACCAGAGGACGACGGAGCTGTGCGGGCTGGTCCGCTGCCAGTAGCACGTCGTGACGGGATCGCCCGCCTTGTAGCTGCCTGGCGAGGGCGCACCCGGGTCGCGGTTCCCCGAAAGAGTCTTGATCTCCTCCCGGGTGAGGACGGAACACGCATCCACGCGGGCGGACTGCGCGGACAGCATCGCTCCCGGAGTGAACGCGCAGGTCGCGGCTAGGGCGGAGCTCAGAGCTGCTTTCTTCCACATAGCGGCCTCCGGTGAGCATTGAGTTCGCTCTGGCCCGTTCGTGCCGGCGTCAATGGCAGCCACGGACCAGCTCAACCCGGCGGTTGCGCGCGCGGCCCTCGATCGTGGCGTTCGACTCCTTCGGCCGGGTGGCGCCGTAGCCGACCGCACCCCACGCATGCGTGTCCACGCCGTGCCGCTCGGCCAGGCGCGCGCGCACCGCCTCGGCGCGCCGCCGGGAGAGCGCCTGGTTGGCGGCGGCGGTCCCCACGCTGTCGGTGTGGCCTTCGACGGTGAACGTCCACTCGGGATGTTGCGCGAGGATGCGGGCGAGCTCGGACAGCGCGCGGTCGGAAATCGGATCGATGGCTGCGGTGCCGAACGCGAAATAGATGCCTGGCAGCTCCAGGCGGCACCGTTCTTTCAATTGCCGGATCATGGCTTGTCGTTCGGGGGGCGTGCCCTCGCCGGCTGGCAGCATGGCGTGGCCTTCGGGTGGCGCGCCCTTGCCCGCCGGCGGCTCGACGGGGAAATCGGCGCGCACCATCTGGAAGACGTCCTCTCCAAACACGGACTTGAGCAGCAGCGGGTGAGCGCTGTCGGCCAGCACCCAGAGCTCCCAATCCGACCGCTTGAGTCCGTTGGCGAAGTCTCCATGCAGGTGCAGCGCCGGCACCGCTGCCCGTTCGCCGTTCACGATCAGCGAGAACGGCTCGGGATTGGCCGAGACCCTCTTCAACGTTCCTTTGTAGCGGGTACGCTGCTGGCCGAACATCGCGCCGAACGCCGCGGGAGTCCGGTCCGCCGCCGACACTGATTGCGGCCCAACCATCATGCTGAATGGCGTGCTGCCGACCTCGCGCAATTGCCGATAGACGGCGGACGACACCGAGAGGGCGGTGAACCCGGGGCGGTCCACCTCGTCCTTGCCGAAGATGTCGTCGAACCGCGGCGCGCCGGCCAAGTCGTTCGCGCGGACGAAACGCTTGCGGAAACCGCTCGTGGTATCGCCCTCGGCCGTGACCGTCCGCTCGTGCCAGGCGTAGTGGACGCCGCTGGTGTCCGCGCTCGCGATCTCGAGGACATCCTCGCGCTCGGCGCGCGGGGAGTGGAGGACCGAGCCGAGGACCAGGCCCTGAACCAGCGGGATTCGCCGCGCGCCGTCCTGCGCCCGCGCGGCCGAGCTTGGGAACGTGCCTACGAGCGCAATGACGAGGCTCCACTGGCGCGGGGTGACCGGCACTTCACGCCGCCTTCCAACCACACGCCGCTCGCGATCTCGCGGCTGAACGTCGCGTTGAGCTTGTCGCCCGCGCTTGGAGACCACCCATGCGGGTGATGCGGGGCTCTTGCTCTTGCGCCTCGAGGCGCGCACCGGGCCACATGCTGCGCCTCACTACTTCCGGCCAAGGATGAATGTCCCCGGCATGCCGACGAGGCCAGCTCCTGGGCTGCCGAGCGGGAAGGCTCGGACCAAGCCCACGCCGCTCGGCGTCGTGCCTGCCTCGACGGTCGTGGCGCCCGCAGCGTTACCGAGCTGCAGGTAACCGCCGCCGCTCGCTTCCTGGGTCAGCGCCACCACGGTCACGGAGTTGGCGTTCGACAGGTTGAGGATCGGCTTGCCGTCTTCGGCGACGTCAAACGATCCTCGCGCCTTTCCGTCCTTGCGCAGGACGAACCCCGCGAATTTGCCATTGACGCCCATGACCGTTTCGAGCGCTCCGGTGCCGTCGCGCGCCTTAATGAAGCCGCCATCAGCCAAGGCGGACGCCGCGACGACCGTTCGGCTCTGGTTGTCCATGAGCACCAGTCCACGCGGCTCCGCACGAACGGCGAAAATGGTCTTCCCCGCCTTATCTACCACGGTGAACGGGGCGACGATGCGGCTCGTGACCTGGGTGGCCAGCGCGTCGGTGCGCGACGCAGCCTGGCGAGATGCCGCGGCCACTTGTTCCGATAGCGCGGCCACCTGCCGTTTCAAGGCCGGCACGTCGCCATCCGACTTCACATCGTCCGGCGCGTCGGGCTGCTCGGGTTCCGCCTTCGCCAGCACGTATTCGGTCGAGCCGGGCGTGCACCGGCCGGAACGCTGGAGCCGGAGCACCTGGTCGGCTCCGACGCACACGTGTACACCGTCGCCGCCCGCACTCAGCAGGTGGGTGACGAGCGCTCCCATGAGCAGCAGTCCCGCACGTCCCGAGATGGTCATCGTGGCAGACCCTCCTTCAGGAATGCTGCCGCGCGATGGCGGCGACTATCGTTTCGGCACCCTGCTGCACCAAGGGAGTCAGCACGTCCTCACCGTCGGATTTGGCTTTCCGCTTCACTTGCTGTTCGACGACCACCTTGCCGTCCGAGGTCTCGAGCCGATATCCAAGGGTGAGCTGGTCATTGTTGTGCACCGCGAAGGCATAGTTGTAGGCCGCCTGTCCCGCAGCGCCGTATGCCGCCTGCCCGGCGATCCGCCCCGCGGCCGAGCCGCTGGTCACCCCGGCTTCCCAAGCGCCCTGCTGGGCGGCACCCGCAGCCATGCGGCCAAGGACGCCCCCTCCGCTGCGCTTGTGCTCGTGCTTGAAGGTGGTGAGCAGGAGGTAGGGACAGGTTGCCTGGCGGGCCTCTTCGCGCACCTGTGAGGCGAGTCGGGCAGAGAGTGACTGTGGACGAAGCGACGGACCGGTCAGGAAGCTGGTGAACGCATCGCGGACCGCGTTGGCGGCCGTCGTAGCGTCGCCCACGCTGGCCTCGACGCTCGCCGGGGCCAGACAGATGCGTGTGGTATCCCCGCCGCTGGAGAGCAACACGATCAGCATGGGCAGCACGTCGTAAAGCATGGGCATCTCCTTGCGCAACTCGCGCGCTGATTGGTGGCGCCCCGGCGACGGTTCCCTCGTCCGAACGGGCTCCATTGACCAACGCGAAATCGCGCCTGAAATTCCCTCACAAAGGCCGACTCCCCCTTTCCGCTCGTCCGCCGCGCCGCCGCGGTCACGACCGCACGCACGGCGTTCGCCATCGACGGCGCGCGGCTCACGACCGCGGGCTACGCCGAGTCGCCTCCCAAGGATCGGAACGACACGCCCGCGGGCCGGGCCCGCAACCGGCGGGTGGAGTTGGTCCGACTGCAAGGCTCGCCCGGTCCGCGCCCCGGGGCCGCCCCTCCCGTTCTCATATGCTGCCCTATTGAGCAACCCCGAATTGCGCCGTAAACTCCCGGGAGCCGCACGCACCACCGTCACTCCTTCAGCGACCCCAATGAGCGATCCGGCCCCGGAGCGCACCACCGCCGTCACCGACTGGCTCCTCGAGCTGGGCCGGGGCGACAAGCCTGGCCTGGATCAGATGCTCCCCGTCCTCTACGACGAGCTGCACCGGCTCGCGGCCCTCTATGTGAGCCACGAGGGCACGGGGCACACCCTGCAGCCCACCGCGCTGGTGCACGAGGCCTACCTGCGCCTCATCGACCAGCGGCGGGTGGACTGGCGCAACCGCGCGCAGTTCCTCGGCGTGGCCGCGGGGATCATGCGGCGGATCCTGGTGGACCACGCCCGCGCCCGGGCGGCCCAGAAGCGCGGCGGCGGTGCGGAGCTCGTCTCGCTCAGCCTGGTCGAGGCGCCGTCCGGGCGCCCGGAGGTGGAGCTGATCGCGCTCGAGCAGGCGCTCGAGCGGCTCACGGCGCTCGACCCGCGCAAGGCGCAGGTGGTGGAGCTCAAGTTCTTCGGCGGACTGTCGGGCCGGGAGATCGCTGAGGTGCTGGGGATCTCGGATGCCACGGTGGAGCGGGAGTGGGCCTTCGCGCGGGCCTGGCTGTATACCGCCATCGACGGAGCCGCCGGGTGACCTCGACCCGCTGGGAGCGGCTCAACAGCGTGTTCCAGCACGCCCTCGCGCTCCCGGCCAACGAGCGCGCGGACTTCGTCAGCCGGAGCTGCGCCGACGATCCGGCGCTGGCGGCGGAGGCGTCCCTCCTGGTCGCGGCGCACTCGCGCGAAGAAGGGCTGATGGAGCAGCCCGCGATCGTCGCCGCGGGACTCTGCCCTGACGACGAGCCACCCGCGTTCGCCGGCCGGCGCTTCGGGCCGTACCGGCTGCTGCGCGAGATCAGCCGCGGCGGCATGGGCGCCGTCTACCTCGCCGAGCGCGCGGATGGCGCCTTCGAGCAGCGGGTCGCGCTCAAGCTCATCAAGCGCGGCATGGACTCCGACCAAGTGCTGGCTCGGTTCCGGGCCGAGCGGCAGATCCTCGCCTCGCTCGAGCACCCCAACATCGCGCGGCTCCTCGACGGCGGCGCGTCCGACGATGGGCAGCCGTACTTCGTGATGGAGTACATCGGCGGCCGGCGGATCGACGAATACGCGCACGCCGGACGACTTTCCACCGCGGCCAGGCTCGGCCATTGGCTGCAGGTCTCGGGAGCGGTGAGCTACGCGCACCAGCACCTGGTGGTGCACCGGGACATCAAGCCCGCCAACATCCTGGTCACGCCGGACGGCACGCCCAAGCTGCTGGACTTCGGCATCGCGCGGCTGCTCGATCCGAATGCGGACGCGGCGTCCACGCTCACCGAGCTGCGCATGCTGACGCCGGAGTACGCGAGTCCCGAGCAGATCGAGGGGCGTCACGCCACCACCGCGAGCGACGTGTACTCGCTGGGCGTCGTGCTGTACGAGCTCCTGACCGGGCGGTTGCCCTACCGCACCCGGAGCCGCTCACCCAAGGACATCGCCGAGGCGATCTGCACCACCGAGCCGGTACGACCGAGCCTTGCCGCGGGGATCGAACCGGGCCTGGCCAAGCGACTCCGCGGCGATCTCGACACCATCCTGCTCACCGCGCTCCGGAAAGAGCCGGCCCGGCGGTACGCCTCGGTGGAGCAGTTCGCGGGCGACGTGCGCCGTCATCTCGAGGGGCTGCCGGTGCGCGCGCGGCCCGATACGTTCGGCTACCGGGCCGGGAAGTTCGTCCGCCGTCATCTTGCCGCCGTGGCGACGACGACGCTATTGGCGCTCGCGCTGGTCATCGGCGCCGCCGGCATCGCCTGGGAGGCGCGCCAGGCGCGGGCCGCGCAGGCGCGCGCGGAGCGCCGCTTCAACGACGTCCGCGAGCTCGCCCATGCCGTGCTGTTCGACTATCACGACGCGATCAAGGACCTCGCCGGCGCCACGCCGATCCGCGAGCGGCTGGTGCGGGACGGACTCCGCTACCTGGACACGCTCGCACGGGCGGCTCAGGGGGACCGCTCGCTGCAGCGCGAGCTGGCGAGCGCGTATCAGCGTGTGGGCGACCTGCAGGGGGGCGACCTCACGGCCAACCTGGGAGACACGAAAGGAGCGCTCAAGAGCTACGGCAAGGCGGTGCGGATCCTCGAGGGCCTGGTCGCGGCCGACTCAGCCGACTCGCGGAGCCGGCGCGGGCTGGCGCGCGTGCTGGTGGACCTGGGACAGCTCCAGTTCGACACCGGCGACGTGGAGGGCGCGCTGGCCCTCGCGCGGCGCGCCGAGGCGGTGCTCGCGCCGCTCGGCACTGCGCGGCTTGACGCCGGGCTCCGGCTCGAGCTCGGCGCGGCCGATGACCTAATGGGCGTGCTCCTGCTCGAGACCGGCGAGGCCCAGGCGTCGGCCGAGCAGCACCGCGCCGCGATCGCGAGACTCGAGCGGGCGCCGCCATCGGAACGGAGCAGCCCCGCCCTCAGGCGGGCGCTCTCGGTCGCCCACCACCACCTGGGCGACGCGCTGGCCCAGATCTCGGGCGCGGCCGCCGCGCTCCCGAGCTTCGAGCGGGCCCGCGCAATCCGCGCCGGGCTCGTGGCGGAGTTTCCCCACAACGACGACTACCTCCATCTGCTCGGCACGAGCGATTACTGGATCGGCATGGCCCTGGCCGAGATGGGGCGCTACCAGGAGGCGCTGGCCCGCCACCGGTCGAACGCGGCGCTCGACAGTGCGCAGCTCGCGCTCGACCCCCGGAACGTCGCCAAGCGGAGCGGACTCGCCTTCGACCTCGCCCGGGTGAGCGACATGCGACTCCAGCTCGGCCAGCCGGCCGCGGCGCTCGAGGGCTACCGCCAGACGCTCGCGATCCGCTCGGCGGACTTCCGAACCGACTCGACCAATGTGTTCAAGCGGTTCCAGTTCATCGAGAGTCAGGCCGGGATCTGCCGCGCCGAGGCCGCGCTCGCGCCGGCACGCGCCGAGGAGGAGTGCGGACGGGCGGCGGAGCTCATGCGCGAGACGGCGCTCGATCCTTCAAACGCGGGCTATCGCGGGTACCTGGCGGGCGCGTACTCCGACCTGGCGGGAGTGTATGACTCGCTGGCCCTGCGCGGTGGCCGCAGGGAGCGGGGGCGGCGCGCGCGCACCGCGCTCGACCTCTACCGGCAGAGCTCGGCGATCTGGTCGGACCTCGAGGTGCGGAAACTCGTGAACCCCACGGATACCGGCCGCGTGTCCGCTGCGAGGCAGGCGGTCGCGCGGGCGGAGGCGGCGGTCAGGCGATCGCAGTGAACGCCGGATCGGCCCGCTGCGAGCGCCTGAGGTGGCCCGAGGATTATCAGAAGGGCGCGCGCTTCAGCGAACCCGGCGGCTCCCGGAATTACCAGGCCCTCACACAGACGATTCAGGCCTGCATGCAGCGCCGCAGGCCATCGCCACCAGCGTATCCGTCCCGGAGCTGAACGTCCTCGACTGCAATCAGAGTTGCGGTAACGTTACCGGCGGGTTCCGGATCATGCACCACTTCCTACCCTGGCGAGACCGAAGCGGGCGGCCCGGGCGTGGCGGAGCCCGCGCTACCCCACCACCAGGCTCAGCAACCGATCCGGCACCAGAATCGTCTTCCGGACCTCCTTCCCTTCCACGAACCGCTTGACCGCGGCATCAGCCAGCGCGGCGGAGACCGCGTCGTCCTGCGCCGCGCCGCGCCGCACGCGCACCTTGGCGCGGGTTTTCCCGTTGATCTGGACGGGCAGCTCGATCGTGTCCTCGATGGTGAGCCGCTCTTCCCACGGAGGCCACTTCGCATCGAAAACCGACATGTCGTGCCCCAGCCGCTCCCAGCACTCCTCGGCGAAGTGCGGCGCCAGCGGCGCGAGCATGATCACCATCTCCTCCACCACCTCGCGCTCGCGGCAGTTCTCCTCGCGCATCAGGTTCAGCAATTCGGTGATCGCCGCGATGGCGGTGTTGTACTTGAGCTCCTCCAGGTCCTCGGTGACCTTCTTCTTGGTCCGGTGCCACTTGATAAGGATCTCCGGGTGGATCTCGCCGCCGCAGGCGTCCTCGCGGATCGAATCCGCTACGAGCTGCCAGATCTTGTCGAGCATGCGGCGCGGGCCGCTGATGCCGGCGTCGCGGAAGTCCCCGCCCTCCTGGAACGGGCCCAGGCCCATGAGATAGAGCCGGAACGTGTCGGCGCCCCATTTGGCGATGTACTCATCGGGTACCACGACGTTGCCGCGGCTCTTCGACATCTTGGCCCCGTCCTTCACGATGAGGCCGTGCGCGCGGAACTTCCGGAACGGCTCGTCGAAGTCGATGTAGCCCAGCTCGTGCAGCACCATCGAGATGAACCGCGAATAGAGCAGATGCAGCACCGCGTGCTCGTTGCCGCCGATGTAAGCGGTGACCGGGAGCCACTTGCGGGTGAGCGCCGGGTCGAACGGTTGCGTGTCGTCGCCGGTGCTCGGGTAGCGCAGGTAGTACCACGAGGAGTCGAGGAAGGTGTCGGAGACATCGGTCTCGCGGCGGCCGCGACGGCCGCATTCGGGGCACGCGGCGTAGTACCACTCCTCGTGCCGCGCGAGCGGCGAGACGCCGCTGTCGTCGGGGCGAAAGTCCTCGATGATCGGAAGCAGGACGGGCAGATCCTTCTCCGGCACCGCCACCGGGCCGCATGCGTCGCAGTAGATGATCGGGATCGGCGGCCCCCAGTAGCGCTGGCGTGAGATGCACCAGTCGTGCAAACGATACTGTGCGACGCCACGGCCGGCGCCGATCGACTCGAGCCACCCGGTGATGGCGCGCTTGCCATCGGGCACCGACAGCCCGGTGAATCGGGCGGAGTTGACGAGACGACCCATCTCCGTGTCGGTGTAGGCCGCGTCCAGCGTGCCGGCTGACCCGCCCGCCGGGGCGTCAGCAGATCCGCCGGGCTCGGCGATCACCGGCACCACGTCGAGCCCGAACTTCCGGGCGAACTCGAAGTCGCGCTCGTCGTGCGCCGGCACGGCCATGATGGCACCGGTGCCGTACTCCATCAGCACGTAATCGGCGATCCAGACGGGAATGCGGGCGCCGGTGGCCGGGTTGGTCGCATAGCCGCCGGTAAAGACGCCGGTCTTGTCGCGCTCGCCAACCTTGCGTGAGACCAGGTCCTGCTTGGCCGCCTGCGCGCGGTATGCGTCCACCGCGTCCCGCTGGCCCGGCGCCGTGAGCGCGTCGACCAGCGGGTGCTCCGGCGCCAGCACCATGAACGTGGCGCCGAATATGGTGTCGGGGCGCGTGGTGTAGACCCGGATGGCCGGCGTATCCTCCGAGCCGTCGGCCTGGCCGCCATCGACCGGAAAGTCGATTTCCGCGCCCTCCGAGCGGCCGAGCCAGTTGCGCTGCGCCGTGACGGTGCTCTCGGACCAGTCCATCCTGGAGCGGTCGTCGAGATCGGCAAGCAATCGATCTGCGTACTCGGTAATGCGGAAGAACCACTGGTCGAGCATGCGCTGTTCGACCGCGGCGCCGCAGCGCTCGCAGTGGCCGTTGATCACCTGCTCGTTGGCGAGCACGGTCTTGTCGTTCGGGCACCAGTTCACGGCCGCGCGCCGCTTGTACGCCTTTCCCGCCCGGTAGAGCTGCAGGAAGATCCACTGGGTCCACCGGTAGTAATCGGGATCGGTGGTCGAGAGCTGGTGGCGCCAGTCGAACATGCCGCCGATGCGCTTCAGCTGGCGGCGGAAGTTCTCGATATTGCGCGGGATGAGCTCGGCCGGATTGACGCCGACCTTGATCGCATAGTTCTCGCTGTGGATGCCGAACGCATCGAAACCCATCGGCTCGAAGACGTCGTAGCCACGGAGGCGCTGGAAGCGGCCGTAAACGTCGCTCCCCGTAAACGCAAACATGTTCCCCACGTGCAAGCCCTCGGCCGAGGGATAGGGAAACATCATCAGGTTGTAGAACGGCCGGCGGGCGCGCTCGAGATCGGGCTCGTTGGTGTGGCGCTCGGCCCAGCGGGCCTGCCATTTGGCTTCGACGGCGTCGGGGTGGTAGGCGCCGTCGGCGCGGACGCCGGGCGTGGTCGGTTCGGTGCGGGACATAGGACGCGAAATCTACAACGGGGGCCGCCTTGCCCGCGCGAGCACCGCTTCTCTAACTTCCGGCGGCTCCCCCACCACATACCACCGGACACATGGCATCCTCGCCCCGGGGCTTCGTACGGCAGCTTCACCTGATCGGCTTGGGCGCGTCGGCCCTGCTGGCCGCGACCGCCGGCGTCGCGCTCTGGCTCGCCTGCCGCGAGCCGGGCGGCGCCGCTCCGGCTGCGGTGGCCGGCGGCGCCGGCGCGGTGTTCCTCGTGGGCGTGCTGCTCGAGCAGGTGCTGGTGCGGCTGCTCCTCTCGCGCGTGCTACGGCAGACCGGGATCGCCGCCAGGGTGGCAAGTAAGGTGGCGCAGGGCGATCTCACGGTGGCCCTGAGCGGCGGCGCCGATGACGCCCTCTCCAAATCGATTGCCACCATGGTGCGGCAGCTCCGCGAGCTGGTGGGCGCCATGCATGCGCACGCGCACGAGGCGGCGGCGCTCTCGGAGGAGATCGCCGCTTCGACCGAGCAGATGACCGCCTCGACCGAGCAGGTCGCGGGCACCACCGGCGACCTGACCGAGCGGGCCAACCAGCAGGCCGTCATCGTGCGCGCCGCGGCCGAGGACACGCTCAAGATCCTCGGCATTGCGCAGGAGCTGGCCGCCGGCGCCACCCAGGCGGCCGAGCGGAATGCCGCGCTGGTCCGGTCTGCCAAAGGGCATCGCGAGCGGCTCGATGCGAGCACCACCCAACTGGCCCAGCTCGCCGAGGAGAGCGAGCGGGGCGCGACGGAGGCGGAGGCCCTGGCCGCGGCCTCGAGCGAGATCGAAAAGTTCGTGGCCCAGACCAAGTCGATCGCCAAGCGGACGCACATGCTCGCACTCAACGCCTCCATCGAGGCGGCGCGTGCCGGCGAGGAGGGGCGCGGGTTCAGCGTCGTGGCCGAGGAGGTCAGGAAGCTGGCCGACCAGGCGGCCCAGTCGGCGACGGCGACGAGCACCACGGTCCAGAGCGTGCTCGAGCGGGTGCGCACGGCGCGCGAGCGGTTGCTCCGGCTCGGCCAGAGCGGGATCGCCGCACGGGAGGCCGCGCACGCGGCCGCCGAGGGCCTGCAGGGCGTGGTGGAGGATGCCGAGCAGAACGACCACTGGACCCGGCGCATCTCGGCGTCGGCGGAGGAGGTGCGAGGTTTGGTCGAGGGCATCGCGGGCCGGATGCGCGAGGTGTCCGCGGGAACCGAAGACTACGCCGCGGCGGCCGAGGAGATTGCGGCGGCAGCCGAGGAGCTCAACGCCTCCACCGAGGAGATCTCGAGCTCCGCGTCGCGCCTCGCGACGGCGGGAGAGCAGTTCTCGGCCGCGGCGAGCCGGTTCCGCCTGGAGTAGCCGCCGCTCAGGCCACCAGTCGCAACGAGCGGCTAGCGGGTTGCGGTGTCCGCTGGAGTCGGCGGCGGGGAAGGTCGCGCGCGCGGGGGCTTGCCGAAGTCCGCGTCAGCGATGTGGGCGTTGATGTCGACATCGTCGAGGAGGATCCGCCGCTTGTGGCGCGACCCCTGGGCGCCGGACTCGATATCGAACGGCACCATCACCCCGTTGACGCTTCGGTACTCCCGGAAGTGCGACTCCACCACGACGTCCTGACCGTTGCGCCGGACGGTTTCGTCGCGCCGCACCTCGAGGAACGTGCGGCTGTCGATGTAATCGTAGCGGACGCTGCTGTCGGGTAGCGTGATCTTGAGCTTGAACGCGTCGTGGCCGTCCACGTGCTCCTTGCCCTCGAGAGCGACGCTGTTGCCCTTGGCCTTGTAGTCCACCAGAGGACCCTCGAAGTCGGCGCTCCCGGCCATCGACTTGAGCTCGTCGCCGTCGATCGGGTGTGCCTCGCTCGAGCGGCTCGAGGGGTCGAGCACCCACCCCGACTTGCCGTCCGTCGTGCGCACGACCGTCGTTCCCTGCCTCGTCACCTGCTCGCGCATGCGCCCCGGCCGCTCCATCTCGACCATGAACGGCCCTGGCGCGTCGCCATCGTACGCGATCTTGCCCGAGAGCCGCTGGGAGTGCATCGCCTTGATGCGATCGGCGCCGCCGCGCGCGGCGACGGCCCGCTCCACGACGTCGTCCGCGGTCTGCGCGGAGGCCGGGCGGACGGCGCAGGTCAGGGCGAACGCGAGCACGAGCGCGGCGGCCGACGCGAGCGCCTGCATCAGGCGAGGCGCCTCAGCGCGCATCCACGAGCCGGCGGAACTCCGGCCGGCGGTGGAGCGGGGCAAAGGTGGGGTCGACGCGCAGCCAGCCCGGCGACAGATAGCAGGGAACGCGCAGCAGCGGCTCAAGCTGATCGAGCGCATCGTCGGGGCGGCCAGCGAGCAGGTAAATGCGGGCCAGCTGGTGCTGATAGTACGCGCCATCGTCGGCATCCTCGGCCAATGGGCGGAGGGCGACGGCGCGCCGGCCTTGAGCGATGGCCTCGGCGGCGTGACCGCCATAGGCGAGCGCGAGCCCGAGCAGCGCGACGGACTCCGGATCGTCCGGCGTCACCGTGAGCTGCCGCTCGAAGGCGTCGCGCGCGGAGTCGGCGTACACTCTTGCGGCCGCATGCTCGCCGCGAAGCGCGTGGGCCTCGGCCAGGGCGAGCGCGCGGTTGCCCTGATTGCCTCCGAAGTACTCGACCGGAAGCTTGAGGAGCACGCGCTGCTGATCCGCGTTCAGCACCCAGTAGAGATCGCCGTACGTGGCGAGATAGGCGTAGAGCGTGCCCGGGTCCATGTCGGGGGGCGCACCGTCGAGGATGGCGCGCGCGCCGCGCAAATCGCCCCGGGCGAGCGCGAGCATGACTTGCTGCTGGAGCAACTGGATCGACGTGGGCGAGAGCGCGCGCCATCGCTCGAGCGCGGCCTCAGCTTCCGGGTAGCGGCGTAGCCAGATGAGGGTGCGCGCAAGCCGGCGCGCGGCGCGCACCGATCTCGGATCGAGCGCGAGCGCCTCGCGATAGTGCGCCAGCGCTTCGTCCCAGCGCCCCAGGCTCTGCTCGGTGCCCGCGACCGCGCCCAGCAACTCGGCGCTGTTGGGAGCCGCCGTGCGGCCGAGCCGGTAGTCCTCCGCGGCACGGGCCAGATCGCCGCGGACGTAGCGCTCGTAGTCACCCAGGGCGAGCCGGCCCTCGGGGGCGTTCGGCGCAAGAGCGACGGCGCGCTCGGCGGCCGCGCGCGCGCGCGCGATTTCGACCGAGTCCCGTACCCCGTTGTTGAAGCGAAAACTGTGAACTCGCGAGAGCTGGGCCCACGCGGGTGCGAGGGCGGAGTCGAGCACGACGGCCTGCTCGTAGTAGCCAAGGGCACGCTGGAGCGTGGCGGGATCGCTCTCGCCCAGCCTGCCGGAAATCGCCTCGCCGTGGAGAAAGGCGTCGTAGGCGGGAACGCTTGCGGTGGGCGCGCGGGCCAGCATGCGCCGCTCGGTCTCGCCCATTGCCACGCCGAGCGTCTGGGCGACGTGTCCCGCGATATCGGCCTGCACCCGGAAGATGTCGGGGAGCGCGGCCTCGTAAGGCTGCTGCCACGCAGTCACCGCCGCGCCGCTCGGCGCGATGCGCACGAGCTCGGGGCTCACCTGCACGCGGGCGGCCTCCTCGGCGCGGGAGCTCGCGGCCGCGGCGCGCGGATCCGGAATCCGATGGATCGTCCCAACCAGCAGGTAATCCACCCCGAGCTCGCGCGCGATCTGTTCCGGCGGTTTGGCCGAGCCGCTGTAGTGCCGCGTGCTCGCGCTCGCGATCACCTGCAGCCCGTGCAGCCGGGCGAGCTTGCCCCGCACGGCGTCGGTGACGCCGTCCGCGAAGTAACGGTCGGCCGAGTCGCCGCGGTTGTCGAACGGCAGCACGGCGAGCCGGACGGGCGCGGTGGCGGCACCCATGGCCCCGGCCTCTTCGCCGGCGCGCGCCGTATGATCCTGGCGCCAGAGCGCGACGCCGCCCAGAAGCAGCAGCAGCGCGACCGCCGCGGCCGGCAGCACGGCGGCGAGACCCGGCCACCGGCGTTCGGAGGCAGGGGCCGCCAGATCTGCGGTGAGCGCGCGGGCGAATTCCGCCGCCGAGCCGAAGCGGTCGGCGGGATCGCGGGCAAGCGCACGCAAGACCGCGTGGTCCACCGCCTCGGGCACGGTGCGGCGGAGGCGGCGCACGCTCGGCACCGGATCGCTGATCCGCTTCGCGAAAATCGTCTGCGGCGTGAGGCCCGGATACGGCGGCTCGCCCGCGAGCATCTCGTACAGCACGCAGCCGAGCGAGTACACGTCGCTCGCGGGGCCGATCTCGCGGGCGCCGCTCGCCTGCTCGGGGCTCATGTAGGCCGGCGTGCCGACGCTCACGCCGGGCTCGGTGAGGTCGTCGTGGTCGACGCCGTCGAGTGCCCGCGCAATCCCGAAATCGGCGACGAGGGTGGTGCCGTCGCGGGTGAGCATCAGGTTGGCGGGCTTCACGTCGCGATGCACCACGCCGTGCTCGTGCGCGTACTGGAGCGCGGCCGCCGCCTGCCGGGCGATCTGGCAGGCCTCGTCCACCGGGAGCTGATGCTCGCGCTCGAGGCGCTCGCGCAGGCTCTCGCCCTCGACGTAGGGCATGGTGAACCAGAGCTGCCCCGCGGTTTCCCCCGAGTCGTACACGCTCAGGACGTGCGGGTGCTGGAGCCGCGCGGCAAAGCGGATCTCGCGCTGGAAGCGCTCGGGGCCGAGCGAGGCGGCGAGCTCCGGGTGGAGGAGCTTGAGCGCGACGAGGCGGTCGTGCTTGAGGTCGTGCGCGATGAAGACGGTGGCCATACCGCCGCGGCCGACCGCACGTTCGACGACGTAGCGGTCCGCCAATTCGCTGCGCACATGCTCACGAAGTTCCAGCACCGACGGCACTCAGAGGGGGTCTGTCAATATACGGTGTCAAGGATATGACGGATGCCCGGCGGGAGCCATAGTGGCGCCGGCGTTACACCGTCCGGAGCTTCCAATGGCCGCGGCGGAAGATCCCCACGCTGAGCAGCGCGAGCGCGGAGAACGCGGCGGTGATCGCCCCGAAGGCGCCGGGCGGGCCGAAGCCGAATCGTACCGCGAGCAGCCAGGCGAGCGGAATCTCCCAGAGCCAAAAGCAGACGAGGTTGAGGAGCGTGGGCGTCCAGGTGTCACCCGCGCCGTTGAACGACTGGGTGAGCACCATGCCATACGCGTACAGCGGGAACCCGAAGCTCACGAGGCGCAGGCAGCGCACGGCGACCGGGGCAACGGCGGGATCGGTCGTGAAGAGGCGTACGATCGGCTCCGCCAATGCCACGAACGCGATGCCGATCGCCGTGAGGAAGACGAGATTGTACGCGGCCGCGAGCCATACGGCGCGCTCGGCGCGGTCGGGCTTCCGGGCTCCCAAACCCTGACCCACCATCGTCGCGGCGGCGTTGCTCAAGCCCCACGAGGGCAGCAGGGCGAAGATGATGATCCGGATGCCGATGGTATATCCGGCCAGTGCGCCGCTCCCGAAGAGCGCCACGATGCGCACGAGCCCGATCCAGCTCGCCGTGCCGATCAGCATCTGCAGGACGCCGCTCGCCGAGAGCCGGACGAGGCGCCAGATGGCGGCGGGATCGATGCGGAGATGGCGGCGCCGAATCGTGAGGCGGCCGCCGGGCCGACAGAGAAAGACGAACTGGACCAACACGCCGAGGCCGCGTCCGGTCGTGGTGGCGATGGCGGCACCCGTCACGCCGAGCCGGGGAAAGGGACCGAGGCCGAAGATGAGACAGGGCCCGAGCACGATGTTCATCGCGCTCGCAAACCAGAGGACGCGCATGGCCACGGCCGCATCGCCCGCGCCGCGGAAGGCCGCATTGATGAGAAAAAGGAAGAGCACCACGGCGCTGCCGCCGAGGAGAATGCGCGTGTAACCGTGGCCGATGGCGATGACCTCCGGCGACGCGCCCAGCAACGCGAGCAGCTTCGGGGCGAGGAGCGCGCCCGTCACGCCGATGGCGGCGGCGAGTGCCACGCCCAACGCGATGCCCTGCACGGCGGCGCGGGCGGCGCCGTCCGGATCCTTCTCGCCGGTGCGGCGCGCGACCGTGGCCGTGACGCCGATGCTTACGCCCACCGCCACCGCGTAGACCAGCGCCATCAGCGATTCGGTGAGGCCCACCGTCGCCACCGCATCGGCGCCAAGGCGCGAGACGAAGAAGACATCGGTCACGGCAAAGACCGACTCCAGCACCATCTCGAGCACCATCGGGACGGCGAGCAGCAGAATCGCGCGGCCGACCGGGCCTTCGGTGAAGTCCTGGCGCGAGCCGCGGACCGCCTCGCGGAGGGCGGACCAGAGGTCGGCGGCGGGGCGGCGAGCGACGGTGGCGGTGGTCATGGGCGGTCGAAAGAGGCGGACGGGCGGACAGGGTGAGCGGCCGCGCGCCGGGCGGGGGAAGATAACCGGGGCCCAGGGGACGGGCTATCATTCGGCGATGATGCGACTCGCGAAGTATGCCTGGGCCGTGCTGGCGTACAACCTGGCGGTGGTGCTCTGGGGCGCGTACGTGCGGGCCTCCGGCTCGGGCGCCGGGTGCGGCAGCCACTGGCCGCTCTGCAACGGCGTGATCCTGCCGCGCACCGAGCGGGTGGCGACGCTGGTCGAGTTCACCCACCGTGTGTCGAGCGGCGTGGCGCTCCTGCTCGTCGTCGGACTCGTGATCTGGGCGTGGCGCACGGCGCCGCGCGGTCACCGGGTGCGCGCCGGTGCCGCGGCGTCGCTCGTCTTCATGCTGGGCGAGGCGGTGCTCGGCGCGGGCCTCGTCCTCTTTGCGCTCGTAGCGAAGAATGCGTCGCTCACGCGCGCATTCTCGCTTGGCGCGCACCTGCTCAACACCTTCCTGCTGCTCGGCTCCATCGCGCTCACGGCGTGGTGGGCGTCGGGCGGACCGCCGGTGCGGCTCCGCGGGCGCGGCGCGCTGCCCTGGGCGCTCGGCGGCGGACTCGTCGCGATGCTGGCGCTCGGCGCGAGCGGCGCCATCACTGCACTCGGCGATACGCTGTTTCCGGCGGGGTCGCTGCGCGAAGGATTCAGACAGGACCTCTCGCCCACCACGCATCTGCTGGTGCGGCTCCGCGTACTGCATCCGGCGCTCGCGATCCTGACGGGGCTCCTGCTCATCGCGGTTGCCGCGTGGGCGGCGCGGGCGGCGGCGCCGGTCGTGCGCAACCCCGCGGGCGCGCCGATGTCGGACGGCGCGACCCCGCGGCTCGCGCACACGCTCGCGGGGCTCGTGCTGCTGCAATGGCTCGCCGGCACGCTCAATGTCGTCCTGCTGGCGCCACTCTGGCTTCAGTTCAGTCACCTGTTGCTCGCCGACCTGGTGTGGATCTCGCTCGTGCTGCTCACCGCCTCCGCACTCGGCGAACGCGAGCCGGAAGCACCGGGCCGCGCCGCGGTGGCGGGGCGCGACATCGCCGCGGGCGGCGTCCTTTCGGGCCGGTAATGCCTCTGCATCCGCGTACGTCCGAACTCATCGAGTATCTCGCGCGCACCCGCACGGACCTGGTCACGGCGCTCGATCAGGTTCCCGCTCCATTGCGCGAGCGGCGGCCGGCGCCGGATGCCTGGTCACCGGCCGAGATCGCGGAGCACCTGCGCGTGGTGGAGGACGGCATCGTGCGGATGCTCAACCGCACGCTCGACCGGACAGACCTCGACGCCCTCGGGCCCGAAGCCGACACAAGCTCCGTGCTCGGCTGCCTCGACCGGTTTCGGCTGCTCGACGCCACGCGGCGGATCGAGGCGCCCGAGCTGGTGCGGCCAGCGGCGGACGTGACGTTCGAGCCCGCGCTCGCCGGGCTCGCGAAGACACGGGACGGCATGATCGCGCTGCTCGCGCGCGTCGATGGGCGCGCGGTCGGATCGATCACCCGGCCTCACCTCCTGCTTGGGCCGCTCACCTTTTACCAGTGGATCGTGTTCGTGGGCCAGCACGAGGCCCGGCACACGCACCAGGTGCGCGCCACCGCGGCGCGGCTCCAGGCGTGAGCGGCGGACGCGGCGCCGCCCCCACGCCCGGCGTCCTCGTGCCGCTCGAGCACGAGTTCGGCTGGACCCGCGCCACCGGAGCCGCCCACGGTCCGGCTCACCGCCGATCGATTCGGTGGAGCAAGGGTGGGTGTCATGGTCGGCGGGATCATGGCCGCGCACCAGCTCGGCGCCGCAGCCGCTGCATATGGTGCCGGGCTCATCCGCACCGAGCTGGGCGACTACGCAGCGGCTTTCTGGGCCGCGGGCGCGCTCTGCCTCGGCATGGCGGTGCTGGTGTTCAGGATCTCGGGCAAGCCGGCGCGGGGCGCAGCGTCAGGGCGGAAGGCCGCTGTGCCCGCAGGTGCGGGAGCGATGGCTTATGGCTCAGCGGAACCGAAGCGAGAGCACCGGGTGCAGCTCGATCTGGTTCGGTGCCGCGCCGCGCTGTTCGTGCTCGCGATCGAAAAAGCCGACGCCGGTGATGGTGACGAGCGGCGCCTCCTCCGAACCCCCGGGCACGGCACCCGACGCCTCGAAGCGCTGCACGACTTCCTGCCGCATCCGTGCAAACGCCTCGGAGTAGCCCGACAGGCAGGCGCCGGCGCACTCGGGGTCGGGGATTTCGGCCACCATGGTGGCCGACGGGTCGCGTGGGCTCGCGAGGATAAGGTGGAAATCGTGGTCGCGCTCGCGCACCCACCCGACGAGCCGCGCCTCGACGCGGTACACCGTCGTTTCGACCGGGGCAATGCGCCGATATGGCGTGGTCTGCGCGGGCGCAGGGATGGCTATCAGGTGATCGATGGTGGTGGCGACGACCGTATCGGTGCGGACCTCGTCGCGACGGCGATCGCTCAGCGTCTTGATGGCCCACCGCTCCGCGCCGCAGCGGCCGCCGCAAGCGGGGACGGGATCGCTACGCCGTGCCGTCCCTTGTGGTACCGCCTGGGGGCCCGAGCGTGCGGACCCCGTCGCGTGGTCGGCCGGCGAGGGCCGGCACGCCGGCACCCAGGGAGCGGCCGCAAGAAGGAAGGCGAGAAAACGGCGGAGCGCCGCGCGATTGGTCATCGGCGCCGCAATCTAGCGCGGTGCGCTGACGGCGGGCGTATCCGAATTCGCCGAGCTGGTCCCCGACCGGCGGCCACACCGGCGGTCGAGCCGTGTATCTTCTGCCCTCTCTCACGCCACAGTCCCGACCCAGGACCCGTCCCCGTTGGCATCGCGCCCGCCCCTCTTTCCCCAGTCCGGCTCCCGCGACACGCCGCCGCCGGTGTCGCGGCCGCGCCGTCCATGGACGGAGATCGCGGCCAGCGTTGCGCTGCATGCGCTCGTCATTACACTGGCCGTGCTGTTGACTCGACCCGATGCGCAGGAGCCGCCGCAGAAACGGGACACAATGCCGCTTGCGGTGCGGGAGCGCGAGATCCCGCTCTACGTGCCCCCCGCGCCGAAGCCGCTGCCGAAGCCGCTACCTCCGCCACCGCCGCCCAAGCCCAAACCACCGCCGCCTGCACCGGAGCCGCCGCCGCGTCCGCGCGAGCTGCAGACGCCGCCCCCGCCCAAGGCGCAGCCGGTGCCCGAACCCGAGGCCAACGCTCCGCCCGACGCCAAGCGCTCGGAGGGCGAAGTGCCCCCGGAGAGCAAGCCGGCCCGGCCCGGCGCGACGACGCCCGAGTCACCGGCCGCCAACCCGGCCGAGCCGGAGGCCGCTGCGCCCAAGCCCACCGACCTCGCGGCCGCGCCGACGCTCGAGTCGGAGGCACGGCGCATCTTCGGCCGCCGCCGTGCGGGTCCGCCGGCCGGCGCCGGGCCGCGCGATGTGAAGCCGCTCGAGAGCCTTCTGCCGGACGACCCCACCAAGTGCGTTCCCAAGCCGTCGGTGCCGGCCGAATCGGCCGGGCCGACGCAGTACGGCGTCGCGGTGGGCCGAGTGTTCAAGGGCGACACCGGACTGCCGCTCGCGGGAGCGCACCTGCAGATGATCGGCACGCCGTTCTCGGCGTTCACCGACGACAACGGGGTGTACCACTTCCGCTTCGACCTGGCGCTGGTGGACAATTGCCGCACGCAATACGTCCGCGTCACGGCGGACGGTTATCGGTCGCGGCTCCTGGTGCTGATGGTTGGCCAGAACGTGCAGAGCGAGGACGTGTCTCTCCAGCGGCACTGAGGACGACGTCGCGGAGCACCTCGAAGTGCCTGGAACCCTCGGGCGTCGGATGCGCCACCGCGGCGACGACCATGTCCTGCGAAGGCGCGACAAGGATGTACTGGCCGGCATAACCGATCGCCATGTACGCGCGCTCGATGACCGACGAAAGCCACCAGAGGTAGCCGTAGCCGTTCCCGTTGGGCGGCGGACCGCTCTCGCTCCACTTTCGGATGCTCTGCGCCACCCACTCGGCCGAGACGATCTGGCGTCCGTCCCAGCAGCCGGCGTTGAGATAGAGGTATCCCAGCTTGGCCATCTCGCGCGGCGAAAGCTCGAGCGCGCTCCCGCCCGAGTTGACGCCGTTCTCGTCGGCAGGCCAGTCGAGGAAGCGCACCGTGAAGCCGAGGGGAACGAAGAGATTGTCGTTCCCGAAGTCGCGCGGCGTTGTCTTGCTCGCGTGGCTCAGGGCAATGGCGAGCAGGTGCGCGTTGCCCGAGCTGTAGTTGAAGCGCGTGCCCGGCTCGGCCACGAGCTTGCGGCGGAGAATGCCGACCGCCTGCCCCGGCGCGTCGCGGAAGTAGTCGGCGGCGTGCGATTCATCCCAATCGAGACCCGACGTCATCGTGAGCAGGTTGCGAACGCTGATCCGGCGCTTGGCGGAGTCGGCATCGGCGCGCGCGAAGTATTCGGGGATGAAGTCGGCGATGGACTGCTCGACGTCGCGGAAGAGATGCCGATCGAGCGCGATACCGATCAGGATGGACGTGACGCTTTTCGTGGCGGAGAAGAGGTCGACGCGGTCCTTCGGCCCGTGGCCGTGGTAGTACCGTTCGGCGACGGCGTAGCCGTGGCGAATGACGACGACGCCGTCTACCGCGGGATAGTCGCGGCCCAGGCGGGTGAGCGCGGCATCGAGGGCGAGCGAATCCATGCCTTGGGTAGAGGGTGACGCCGCGCGCCAGCCCTTGGTGGGCCAGTAGTCACGCGCAATGGGGCACTGAGCGCGCACGGCAGGCGGCGCGGCGAATGCGACGACGGCGGCGACGAGCGATCGCAATGCGAGTCTTCGAAGAAGTATCACTCGACGGTCACCTGGTAGTCCCGCCCTTCCCACGTATCCGCCTCGAGCCAGTACAGCGTGAAATCCACCCGCGCGCCGCTCGGCAGCTCGGCGGTCGGCAGATCGGCCACGTGTGTGCCGACGCCGGTGTCGCGGGTATCAGTGTCGCGCACGTCGCGCCAGCCGTCGTGGCCCCAGTGGATCCGGGCCGGCGCGAGCACGTCGACCCGCAGGACGCGGCCCCGCGGCATGCTGCGGATCCGCTGGTTGAAGCGCCAGCCGGCGAGGTGCGTACGCGTGTCACCCACGGCGTATCGCTGCTCGGCCGCGAGCGGGCAATCGAACACGCGGCCATCGGAGAGCGAGCGCCGGAGCTTCACGTACTCGGCGTGGGCCCAGACGAGCGGCATGGCGGAGCCGGTCGGGCGGCCGCAATAGAGCTCGCGGGCGGGAATGTCAGCAGCGCCCCAGATCTGCTCCGGAAGCAGCCCGGTATCGCTCGCGAACCGCTCCATGGCGCCGAGCAGGCGTTCGGCGGCGTCGCGACGACCGGCGGCCAGCTCGTAGTGGCCGCGCTCGCCCGTGAGCAGCGGCCAGAGGCGCCCGATGCCGGTGCCGTCGAAAGCAGAACCGTCGGCGTGTTCGCCGTAGCCGTCGCCGTTGTAGCGGTGCCAGCAGGGGCCGAATGGCGTGTCGACCTTGAGCAGCGCGTCGACCACCTTTACGGTATCGGCAATGCGCGGGTCGTCGGCCCGGCGCAGACCGCACCGCACGAGCGCCAGCGCGTCGGGGCTCACCACGCTCGCGTACGGCACCTTGGCTTCGCCCGCCGGTCGGTTCTTGATCGCGACGAAGCCGGCCGCGGGCGAGGCGGCGTCCGAGCTTTCCGGCGGCGCCACGCGCACGTAGTACCCGGCGACGCCGATCCGGCGCGCGAGGTCATCGCCGGCGACGTACGTCCAGCGCTCGACATTCGCGTTCCAGAGGTCGGCGGTCTCGCGCAGGTAGGTGGCGAGCGACGCTTCGCCCGCCCACTCGGCCAGGTCCGCCGCAACGACGAGCGCCGCGATCTCCACGGCGAGCGTGAACGGTGAGTAGCCGGCCTCCTCCTCCCAGCGATCCTCCTGCGTGACCGGCCCGTTCCGCACGATGTAGGCGGCGGCGCGGCGCACCATCGGCCAGAAGCGTTCGACCGTTCCCTGCGGAAGGCCCAACTCGCGGCGGGTGAGATCGATCAGCAGAATGGGCAACGCCGTTTCGTCCATCTGGACGCCGTCCCAGTACGGCGTGCCCGCGTGCCACATGTTCTGCGGCCAGTGGCCGTCGGCATCCTGCGTGATCTCGAGATACTGGAGCACGCGGTGTGCGCTGCTGCGGGCGCCCGCGGCGAGCAGGCCGCCCGCCGCCTCGGTGAGGTCGCGCGGCCACACGAGGTGGTAGCCGCCCATGTCGGAGTCGCCCTTGTCCTGGCCCCAGGGAATCGACAGGCTCGCAACGACGGCGCCGGGAAAGGCCTTCGATTCGTGGGTCTTGATGACGGCGGCGCTCGCGCGGAAGAGATCGCGCGGCCGAGGGTCGAACTCGTCGAGCGGAATCAGCTCCGCCTGCCACGCCTCCCACTCGCGCTGGTACGCGGCGGCGGATGCCTCGACCTCTTCGAGCAGCGCCGCGAGGGCCCGGCTTCCGGCCTCGGCCGGCGAGTCTCCGAAGCCGAGTACGAGGGCGAACTCGCCGGCCTCGGCGTCGAGGTCGATCTCGCCGGTGAGCGCGACGTTGCCGTTCTCGGCCCGGCGATACGTGGCGTCGAGCCGGCCCTCGCGGGTGAGCGATTGCCATCCGTCCGACGTGCCGACGAAGCCGGCCGAGCGGGCCCGCCACGGCCCCGAGCAGGCGAGCGCCAGCGCGAGCGGACCGCGCTGGGCAAAGAGCATCGGGCGGCCCTTGTGATCGCCAACCCAGGCGGTGTTCCCGGCGCCCGCGTTGCCCAGATGCGGCGCCAGTACGGCAAAGAGGCGGTAGTCGCGGAGCGTGCCCTTGAGCGGCGTGAAGCGGGTGCGCTGAACCACCGCGTCGCGGAGCGGATCGGCGAGGATCCGCTTCTCGATCCTGTAGCGGCCGTCCTCGCAGGTGTTGACGATCCGGTAGAGCGGCACGCCCGGCGCCGCCACCGTGATCTCGTGGATGGCGTGCCGCTTTTCTTCGGAGACGAATCCGTCGGTGTCGGTCACGATGAAGCCGAGATCGCGCACGCAGGCGACGTCGTTCCGCGGGTAGTAGATCTCGTTGAACACGCCGTGGCTCAGCGTGAACCAGACGCGGCTCGCGGTGGTAAGTGCGGTGCCCACGCCCGACTTGGCGCTCGAGGTCCAGCGCGCCGGTATGCCGGGCCAGCCGGGGGCGTATTCCTGTGAGTCGGTCATTTCGGGCGCTCCGCCCTATAATACCACAGGGTGACGCGCGGCCGTTCGCGCCGCGCCGCTACACGCGCCATTCCGCTCGGGACGGTGACATGCTGCTGGCCGGTGACATCGGCGGCACCAAAACGGAGCTTGCGATCTTCGATCCGGCGAGCGGCCCGCGCCGGCCGCTTGCGCGCGCCGAGTTTCCGAGCACGCAGTATACGGATCTGCCGACGCTCGCGCGCGAATTTCTCGCAACCCCCGCCGCCATTGCCACCGGCATCGGCGTTCGGCGCGCATGCTTCGACGTGGCGGGCCCGGTGCTCGACGGCCGGGCCAAGGTGACCAATCTGCCCTGGCGGCTCGACGAGATCGAGCTGTCCGGCGCACTCGGCCTCGAATCGGTGCATCTCCTCAACGATCTCCACGCGATCGCGATCGCGGTGCCGGGGTTGGGCCCCGGCGACGTGCACACGTTGAACGCGGTGCCGGCGGCGCCGGGCGGTGTCATCGCGGTGATCGCCCCCGGCACGGGCCTCGGCGAGGCGTTTCTCGTTCCGGACGGCGCCCGTTACCGCGCTTTTCCCTCGGAGGGCGGCCACGCGAGTTTTGCGCCCACCACGCCCGAGGAGGT
The DNA here is from genome assembly GCA_036279355.1 of Gemmatimonadales bacterium. Lineage (NCBI taxonomy): Bacteria > Pseudomonadati > Gemmatimonadota > Gemmatimonadia > Gemmatimonadales > Gemmatimonadales bacterium. Next base: position 92,240 of record DASUJH010000028.1, on the reverse strand, counting down.
GGAGCTGCTCAACGATCTCATGAAGCGCGTCGGGCACGTGAGCTGGGAGCGGGTCTGCTCGGGAATCGGCATTCCGAATCTCTACGACCACCTGCGCGACCGGGGCCACGCGGCGGAGTCGCCCGAGCTGGCCGCAGCGCTGGCCGCGGCAGCGGACCGCACACCGCTCATCAGCGCGGCAGGGCTGCGCCAGCCCGAGCCCGACCCGCTCGCGGCGGCCGCGTTGGATCTCTTCGTCGCGATCCTCGCCGCCGAAGCGGGCAACCTCGCGCTCAAGGTGCTGGCGACCGGCGGCATCTACCTCGCGGGCGGGCTCCCGGTGCGGCTCCTCCCCGCGCTGGTGGAAGGCCGGTTCATGCGTCAGTTCGTGCGGAAGGGGCGCTTCGGCGAATTGCTGGCGGGGCTGCCGGTGCACGTCGTGATGCAACGGGCGGCGCTCATCGGCGCGGCCACGCGCGGCCTCGAGCTCGCAGCGGCGGAAGGCGCCGCGGACGGCGCGTTTCCGCACAGCTAAAGGAGCGGGCGGATGCAACTGGGCATGATCGGCCTGGGGCGAATGGGCTCCAACATGGTGCGGCGGCTGCTCCGCGCGGGACACCGGTGCGTGGCCTACGACATTCACCCCGACGCGGTGCGCACGCTCGAAGGCGAAGGCGCGGCGGGAGCGGCCTCGCTGGAGGAGTTCGTGAAGCGGCTCTCGCCGCCGCGTGCCATCTGGCTCATGGTGCCGGCGGGGATCGTCGATCGCGAGTTGGCGGCGCTCACGCCGCTGCTTTCCCCGGGCGACGTGGTGATCGACGGCGGCAATTCCTACTATCTCGACGACCTGCGCCGCGCCGCCGAGCTGGCGCCGCGTGGCATTCACTACCTGGACGTGGGGACGAGCGGCGGCGTGTGGGGGCTCGAGCGCGGCTTCTGCCTCATGATCGGCGGCGACGACGACGCGGTGCGCCGGCTCGATCCGATCTTTGCGGCGCTGGCGCCGGGCGTGGGCGCCGCGCCGCGCACGGCCGCGCGCGCGGACGCCCGCGGTGCGCAGGCCGGCACAGCATCGCCCGGCACCGCCGAGCACGGCTATCTGCACTGCGGGCCGCCCGGCGCGGGGCACTTCGTCAAGATGGTCCACAACGGAATCGAATACGGGATCATGGCGGCCTATGCGGAAGGCTTCAACCTCCTGCACCATGCGGATGCCGGGCTTCGCGCGGAGGCAGGTGGCCGCGCGGCCGATGCGGAGACGACGCCGCTCCGGCACCCGGAGCACTACCGCTATACGTTCGACCTGGCGCAGATCGCCGAAGTCTGGCGCCGAGGGAGCGTGATCGGATCGTGGCTGCTCGACCTCACGGCGCGCGCGCTCGCGGCGAGCCCCGACCTCGCGCGCTTCGGCGGACGGGTGTCGGACTCGGGCGAGGGGCGCTGGACGATTGCCGCCGCGATCGACGAGGCGGTGCCGGTGCCGGTGCTGAGCGCGGCGCTGTTCGGGCGCTTCAGCTCGCGCGGCGAGGCGGACTTCGCCAACCGGCTGCTCTCCGCGCTCCGGTACGAGTTCGGCGGGCACCTGGAAAAGGACGCGGGCTAGGAGGCCGGGATGACGGCGCAGTCGGACGCATTGGTGGTCTTCGGGGTCACCGGCGATCTCGCGTACAAGCAGATCTTCCCCGCCCTGCAGGCGATGATCCGGCGGGGGACGCTCAACGTGCCGATCCTGGGTGTGGCGCGCTCGGGCTGGACGCTCGACCAGCTCCGCGATCGCGCCAGGCAGAGCGTGGAGGAGCACGGCGGCCTCGACCCCGCCGCGTTTGCGCGGCTCTCGGCGCTCCTGCAATACGTCGACGGTGACTATCAGGACGCCGCGACCTACGACCGGCTCCGCGTCGCGCTCGGCGACGCGCAGCGGCCGATCCACTATCTCGCGATCCCGCCGAGCCTCTTCGGAACGGTGGCGGCGGGCCTTGCGGCGTCCGGTTGCGCGCGCGACGCGCGGGTGATCCTCGAGAAGCCGTTCGGGCGCGATCTCGATTCCGCGCGCGCGCTCAACGCCACGTTGCACCAGTTCTTTCCCGAGCCCGCCATCTTCCGCATCGATCACTATCTCGGCAAGGAGCCGGTGCAGAACCTGCTCTACTACCGGTTCGCCAACTCGTTCCTGGAACCGGTGTGGAACCGGAATTACGTCGACGAAGTCCAGATCACGATGGCGGAGAGCTTCGGCGTGCGCGGCCGCGGGAAGTTCTACGAGGAAGCGGGCGCGATCCGCGACGTGGTGCAGAACCATCTGCTGCAGATTGTGAGCCTGCTCGCGATGGAGCCGCCGGCGGGCGGCGACACCGAGTCGATCCGCGACGCAAAGGCGCAGGCGTTCCGCACCATGCGGCCGCTCGAGGCAGCCGACGTGGTGCGCGGGCAGGTCGTGGGCTACCGCGCGGAGTCCGGTGTCGCGCCCGACTCGCAGGTGGAGACGTTCGCAGCGGTGCGGCTCCGGCTCGCCTCATGGAGGTGGGCAGGCGTGCCCTTTTTCATCCGGGCGGGCAAGTGCCTGCCGGTGACGGTGACCGAGGTCTGGGTCGAGCTCAAGCAGCCGCCGCAGGCGCTTTTTGCCGATCTCGGCATGACACCGCCCAACCATTTCCGCTTCCAGCTGAGCCCGCACGTGGTGCTCTCGCTCGGGGCCCGGGCCAAGCGTCCGGGCGAGATGATGGTGGGCGAAGACGTCGAGCTGGTCGCCTGCCACGACCGCGCGGACGAAATGATGCCCTACGAGCGGCTGTTGCGCGACGCGATGCGCGGCGACCAGATGCTCTTTGCGCGGGAGGATTCGGTGGAAGCTGCCTGGCACGTCGTGGGTCCGGTGCTCGGCTGCTCCACGCCGCTCTGCCCCTACGAGCCGGGCACGTGGGGACCCCCGGCGGCGCGCGCACTGGTGGACGGGACCGGCGGCTGGCACGACCCGACGCCGTACGATCCCTGCGAATGACCGGCACCGCGGCAACGGGGGAGCCCATGCGGCGGGCCACGCGGCGGGTGATTCTCTTCGACGTGGATAACACGCTGCTCGACAACGACGCCGCGCAGGCGGACTACCGGGCGTATCTCACCCGCGAGTCAGGGCGCGACGCGGCGGACCGCTACTGGGCCATCTTCCTCGAGCTGCGCGCAGAGCTGGGCTACGCCGACTATCTGGGCGCCTTCCAGCGGTACCGCCTCGAGCCGCTGCACGATCCACGGCTCCTGCTCATGTCGTCATACCTGCTCGATTATCCATTTGCCGACCGGCTCTATCCCGGTGCGCTCGACGTGGTGGCGCGCTGCGGGCGCCTGGGCGAGACGGTGATCCTCACCGATGGCGACGTCGTGTTCCAGCCCCGCAAGGTGGATCGCTCGGGAATCCGGCGCGCGGTGAACGACCGGGTCATGATCTGCATCCACAAGGAGCTGGAGCTGGACGACGTCGAGCGGCGCTATCCGGCAGCGCGCTACGTGCTGATCGATGACAAACTGCGCATCCTCACCGCGGTGAAGCGCGTGTGGGCAGAGCGGGTGACCACGGTGTTCGTGCGGCAGGGACACTATGCGCACGATCCGGAGGTGCTCGCGAGCTATCCGCCGGCGGATCTCGCCGTCGATCGAATCGGTGACGTGGCCGGGCTGGATTTCGATGGCTGAGCCGCGCGGCGGGGACCCGGGCGCCGGTGCGCCGCGGAGCGCCGAGTCGCGCGCCGAGCTCCAGCGGCAGGCGGCCGAGCGCGCGGTGGAGCTGATCGAGCCGGGGATGGTGGTGGGGCTCGGAAGCGGCACCACGGCGGCCTTTGCCGTGCGCCGGATCGGGGCGCTGCTTCGGGACGGCGCGCTCCGGGGCGTTGTGGGTGTGGCCACGTCCGCTCTCGTGGCGCGCGAGGCCCGGACCCTCGGCATTCCGCTCATCGGGCCCGACGATCGGCTGGCCGTCGACATCACGATCGACGGCGCCGACGAAGTGGACGACAATCTCGACCTCATCAAGGGCGCGGGCGGCGCGCTGCTGCGGGAAAAGATTGTGGCGCAGGCGAGCCGGCGCGAGGTCATCGTGGTGGACGCGAGCAAGCTCTCACCCCAGCTCGGCACCCGCGCGCGCCTTCCGGTCGAGGTGGTGCCGTTCGGCTGGCGCGCGCAGGTCGAGTTTCTCGACGGGCTCGGTGCGCGGCCGGTGGTGCGCTGCGGGCCCGGCGGCGCCCCGTATCTCACCGACGAGGGCAATCTCGTGGTCGATTGCGCCATCGGGCCGATTCCGCGGCCGGCGGAGCTCGCGGCCGCGTTGGCCGTGCGGGCGGGCGTTGCGGCGCACGGGCTGTTCCTCGGGCTCGCCACCGATGTCATTGCCGCTGGGGAGGATGGGGTGGTGCACATGACGAGCGCCTCCTCGTCGCGCACGTGAGCGCGGTGCGGGTTGTGCGCGACGCGGCCGACCTCGCGCGGACAGCCGCGGAACATGTCGCGGCCCGCGCCGCCGAGGCGATTGCGGCGCGTGGACGATGCAATCTGGTGCTCGCCGGCGGCGAGACGCCGCGCGCGGCGTACGGGTTGCTCGCGAGCGAGGCGTTTGCCGGCCGCGTTGACTGGGGTCGCGTGCAGTTCTTCTGGGGCGACGAGCGCTGCGTGCCACCCGACGACCCACGCAGCAACTACCGCACGGCGCGTGAGGCGCTGCTGGATCGAGTCCGGGTCCCGTCCGAAAACGTCCACCGCATCCGGGGCGAGGATGATCCGACGGGGGCCGCCGCCGCATACGACCGCCTGCTTCGCGACATGCCGGGGCGCTTCGATCTCGTGCTCCTCGGCATGGGCGCCGATGGGCACACTGCGTCGCTCTTTCCGGGCCATGCGGCTGTGCGCGAGCGGGTGCGCCTCGCGCTGGCAGAGCGGATGGAACCCGTGGACATGTGGCGCGTGACACTCACACCGCCCGCGTTCAACGCCGCGCGCGATGTGCTCTTTCTCGTGGCCGGCGCCGGAAAGGCGGAGACGCTCGCGCGCGTGCTGGAAGCCCCGCGCGAGCCGGAGCTGCTGCCAGCCCAGAGCATCGCGCCCGCGCAGGGCGAGCTCACGTGGCTGGTGGACGCCCAGGCGGCGGCCCGGCTCGCGCAGACGGCGCGGGGCTGAGCGGCGCGCGCAGCAGGCGCTAGATTGAGCGGCGATCCCGGAGCGACAACAGTGACATCATCGGCCGAGCGCCCATGACTCTCGTGGTCCGAGCCAGTTCCCGGTGTGTTGCCACGCTCGCGTTCATTGCAGGGGCCGCTCTGGGCGCGTCGCCGCTCCGTGCCCAGGACGAACCCCATTCGCGCTGGGAGCTGACCGGCTTTGGCGGCTACTATTTCGGCAGCACGCTCTACTCGGTGGCAGCCACGAAGGGAATCATCGTCAAGGCTCGGAACAAGCTCACCGGCGGCGCCCGGCTCACTTATTATCTCTCGAGCGGCTTCGGGGTCGAGGCGAGCTACACCCGGATAACACCGGGCGCCACTCTGGTCGACTCGGCCGCGGGAACGGAGCAGAACGACGGCAGCATCAACATCGACCAGGCCGACCTCGATCTCATTTTCGCGTACTCATCGCCCATCGAAGCGCTGTACCTCGCGATCGGGGGCGGCGTCACGGTATTCGAGCCGGAGGTCGGCGGCACCAACCCAGCCAATCCGGAGAGCCACGACACCCGCTTCGCGGCCAACGCCGCGCTCGGATACAAGCGGTGGCTGTCGGGGCCCATCGGCTTCCGGGTGGAAGGCCGGCTTCGCGCCACGCGCACCGGCGGCTCCGAGGCGCTCTTCAGCGACTCCGGCGGCAGGGAGTACACCTATCGGCGAGGGGTCTATACCAGCGGCGAGCTTACGCTCGGGGTGATGGTGGGCTTCTGAGCCGCGCCGCGAGCCGCCTCGGCGCCACCAGCCGGTAGCTGTCCTCGAGCAGTCCGGCGAGCTCCCGCCAGTCCACCCGCCCATCCAGCCACACGCCGATCCAGCCGCTCGGCCCCACGTACGGCGGTACGAAGAATCGCGCGGGCGCCACCTTCACCATGAGCGCCTGATTGCCCGGTGCGGCCTTGCACCAGACTGCGGGCCGGCCTCCGCCGTGATGGGAACGGGCGCTCGCGTACATGGCGAAGAGTTTGTTCCGCACCCGGAAGGTGGGCGCGCCCCATGCTTCGACCTCATGACCTTCGGGCAGCGCGAGGCAAAGGCGGCGCAGGCGGGCGAGCGGGCCGGACGGCATGGCAGCCAGGCTCCGTACTGGTTGGGCGGCGGTGAGCGCGCGATCTCAGCGCACGAGCGCCAGCACGAACGCCGCCGCGGCGAGCACGAGCGCTGCCGCGCCGAGCCCGAATGCCCAGCGCATGGCGCGGCGGTGGCCGCGCTCAAATGTCGCGAGCATCTCGCGCCCGCGCTCGTCGAGCTCGCGGCGCCCCGCGTCGATCCGCTCGAGCGCCGAGCGTTGCCCGGTCTCCTGCGCCTCCATCCGCTCGGCCAGCAGCGCCATTTCGCCTTCCAGCCGATCCTGTCCCTCCGACATCCGCTCCCAGAGATCCGCCATCGGCGACGGTGCGGCCCCGCCCGGCTGCTCGAAGAGCGACTGCGACATCACCTCGCCCGCCGCGATCACCTCGCGCATGCCCTGCTCGAAGTGGCGCTGGTGGATCCGCTTCGCGGCGTCGGGGCCGGGCTCGATCGTGGCGAGCTGGGCCGCCTTGAGCACCGCGTTCTTGATGTCGCCGCCGCTCCGCGCGAACTCCTCGGCGAGGGCCTCGAAGTTGACGTCATCGGCGAGCGGGGTCTTCCGCGGGTGGAGCTGCGCCCGCCAGATCCGCGCGCGCTCCTCGATGCCCGGCAAACCGAACAGAATGTGGGTGCGGATCCGCCGCTCGAATGCCGGATCGATGCCGGCGGCGAGATTGGTGGCGAAGATGACGACGCCGCCGAAGCGGTCCAGCTCCTGAAGCAGCACGTTGACGACGGTGTTCGCTTCGCGCTCGGAGCCGGCGGCCGCCGCGGCAAACCGGCGCCCCGCAATGGCGTCGGCCTCGTCGAAGAAGAGCACCGCGTCCTGCCGCTCGGCCGCGCGGAAGACGGCGGCCACATGCTTGCTCGTCTGGCCCACCCAGCGGCTCTCCAGCTCGGCGTAGCGCACCACGAGCAATTGCCGATTGAGCGCGTACGCCAGCGCTTCGGCGCAGATCGTCTTGCCGGTGCCCGGCGGTCCGGCAAAGTGGAAGGCGAGGCCGAGCCCAGCGCTGTGCCGCTCGCCCAGGCCCCATTCGCGGAAGATGAGATCGTGCTTCCGGACGAGGGCGAGCGCGTGGTTGAGCGCGCCCATCGTATCGGGTGGAAGCACCACGTCTTCGAACGTACGGCGCGGGGCGATGACCTCGACCAGCGCGCGGGTGGAGGGGCCGCCGAAGAAGAGCTCGCGGATCGACTCAGCCATGCCCGAAGTATAGGGCGATACCGCCTCTACCGCCCTTGTCAGCAGACTTCACGGATCGAGCAGGCAAGTGCGTCGATCAGGTGGGTGATTTCCGGGTCGGCAATCGTGAGCGGGGGCATCAGCACGATCACATCGCCGAGGGGGCGGAGGAAGACGCCATGGGAGCGGGCGGCGCGGCAGACCTGCATGCCGCGGCGCTCGGCGGAAGGGAACGGTGCTTTGGTGGCGCGGTCGGCGACGAGCTCGATGCCGGCGGCGAGGCCGTACTGCCGTATGTCGCCCACGGCGGGGAGCGGACGCAGGCGCTCGAGCTCGGCGGAGAGATGCGCGATGGTGCGCGGCAGGCGATCGACGATGCCGTCGCGCTCGAAGATGTCGAGCACGGCGTGCGCGGCCGCGGCGGCGAGCTGGTTTCCGGTGTAGGTGTGGCCGTGGAAAAAGGTGCGGCCCTCCGCCGGCGGACCCAGGAACGCGCCGAAGATGCGCTCGGTGGCGAGCGTCGCGGCCATCGGGAGATAACCGCCGGTGAGGCCCTTGGCGAGGCAGAGGAGATCGGGTGACACGCCCTCGCGCTCCGAGGCGAACATCCGGCCCGAGCGGCCGAAGCCGACGGCGACTTCATCGAGGATGAGCAGCGTGCCGGTGCGGGCGGTGATCTCGCGCACGCGCCGGACGAAGCCTTCAGGCTGCACGATCATGCCCGCGGCGCCCTGCACACCGGGCTCCATCACCACGGCGGCGAGCCGGTCGGCGTTGGCGAGAACGAGGCGTTCGAGCTCGACGATGCACGCCTCGCTCCAGCTCGCGGCATCGTGACCCGGAGGGCAACGATAGCCGTATGGCGAAGGCGCGCGGATCGTCTCGAAGAGAAGCGGGCGGTAGCGCTCGTGGAACAGCTCGATGCCGCCCGCCGATACCGATCCGATCGTGTCGCCGTGGTACGCGCTGTCGAGCGTGAGGAAGGCCGAGCGCGCGCGGTGCCGGCCGCCGTCCGCCTGTTGCCAGTACTGGTAGGCGAGCTTGAGCGCCACCTCGACCGCGGTCGATCCGTTGTCGGAGAAGAAGACCCGAGGGAGGCCCTCGGGTGCGATGTCGATCAGACGCTTCGCGAGGCGCACCGCCGGCTCGCTGGCGTGGCCCAGCAGCGTCGAGTGCGCGATCCGGCCGAGCTGTTCGTGGATGGCGCGGTCGATCTCCGGACGCCGATGGCCGAAGAGATTGCACCAGAGCGAGGCGACGCCGTCGAGATAGCGGTGCCCATCGGCGTCGATCAGGTAGTGGCCGTCGCCGGCCACGACCATGAGCGGATCTTCGCTGCGGTAGACGCTCTGCGGCGTGAACGGATGCCAGAGGTGGGCGTCGTCCCAGGCGTTGAGCTGCGCGCGCTCGGCGGCGTCGCTCATGCGCCCGGCAGCAGGTCGCGAAGCGCGGCGAGCAGCGCGTCGATGTGCTCGGGCGTGTGCGCCGCGCTCAGCGTGATGCGGAGCCGCGAGCCTCCCGCCGGTACCGTCGGCGGCCGCACGGCGCCCACGAGAAAGCCCCGCTCGGCAAGCCGCCCGCCGAGCCGCACGGTGCGCTCGGCACCGCCCAGGACGAGCGGCACGATGTGACCGGGGCGCTCGCCGGGCGGGAGGCGGGCGTCGCATGCGCCTCCCAGCCGCTCCAGCCCCTCGCGCAGTTGCGCCGCGTGGGTCCGGAGCCGCTCGCGGCGCCATGGCTCCGCGCGGGAGATCGCGAGCGCCGCGAGCGCGCCTGCTGCGAGTGCCGACGGCGGCGCCGTCGTGAAGATGAAGGAGCGCGCGCAGTTGAGCAGGAACTCGCGCAGCGTGGCGCCGCCCGCGACGAACGCGCCGGAGACGCCGAGCGCCTTGCCCAGAGTCCCGAGCGTCACTTCGATCTCGCCAGCGAGCTCCCAGTGCTCGGCGCTCCCGGCACCGCTGGCGCCGAGTACGCCTGTCGCGTGGGCGTCATCGAGGTAGATCCACGCATCGTGCGCGTGCGCGAGTGAAACGAGCGCCTCGAGCGGGAAGAGATCGCCGTCCATCGAGTACACGCCTTCCACCACGATGAACCGGCGCCGGTAGTGCCGGCCGTCGGCGGCGAGCATCGCGCCAAGCACGGCGAGATCGGCGTGGGGAAAGGGCCGGACCGTGGCGCGCGAGAGCCGGCAGCCGTCGATGATCGACGCGTGGTTGAGCGCGTCCGAATAGACAACGTCGCCCCGGCCGGCGAGCGCCGGGATCGCGCCGGTGTTGCCCGCGAACCCCGAGCCGAAGAGCAGCGCCGCCTCGGCGCCCTTGAGCCGAGCCAGCTCGCGCTCGAGCTGCTCGTGGAGCGGGTGGTTGCCGGAGATGCTGCGCGACGCGGCGGCGCCGGCGATCCCGACTTGACTGCCGCCGCCGCGCAACGCGCGCGCAATGGCACCCGCCACGCGCGCGTCGGTGGCGAGCCCGAGGTAGTCGTTGGACGCGAAGTCCAGTGCGGGCCGCCCATCGACCAGCAGCTCGGCCCCGCCCCGCCGCTCGACCGATCGGAGTGCGCGGTAGAGCCCATCGCTGCGGAGCTGCTCGAGCTCCTCGCCGAGCGCCGCGTCGAGCGTGCCGCTCAGAACGGCTTGGAGATCGCGAGCCAGGCGGCAATGCCTCCGAGCACGGGGATGGCGAAGAATACGGCGCGCGCGAGCTCCGGCCGGCGATACGGCACCGCGAGCAATAGGCTCACGATCAACCAGATCACGAGCTTGCCCCAGACCCAGCCGGGAAAGGCGCCGCCGTGCGTCACGCCGAGCCGCGCGAGGAGGCCAAAACCGGCCACGAGCACGATGAGCATCGCGATGCCGTGGCTCATGCCGGCGAGCTTTCGCGCGACGTTGCTCTCGCGCGTCGCCCCGTTGGCGACAACGAGCGCCACGCCGCCGAGCGCGGCAAAGGCGAGGAAGATCCCGAACAGATGAATGACCTTGTAGGCCTGGTAGGACATCGTGGCCGCGCGGGTGAGGGAAGTGGATGCGTGCGCGGAAGTTTACATCGCGCCCGGACCTCCGTCGAGCCGAACATCGCGCGGGATCTGGACGGCCCCAGCTACGGATTGTACCCTTAGCCTGATTTCGCCCCGCTCCCCCAACCCGGACTCCGTGTCGGACCTGGCCCACCGCCTTTCGGCTGCTCTCGCCGACCGCTACGTGATCGAGCGCGAGCTTGGCCGCGGCGGCATGGCGATGGTCTATCTCGCCCGCGATCTCCGGCACGATCGCCCGGTCGCGCTCAAGGTGCTCCATCCCGAGCTCGCTGCGGCCCTCGGCGGCGAGCGGTTCCAGCGCGAAATCAAGCTCGCCGCGCGGCTCCAGCATCCGCACATCCTCACGGTCCACGACTCCGGCGGGATCCCCGCCGACTCCGGCGGACCGTTCCTCTGGTTCACCATGCCGTACGTCGAGGGCGAGACGCTCCGAGGCCGGCTCAACCGGGAGAAACAACTCCCGGTCGACGATGCGGTCCGGATCACGCGCGAGGCGGCAGACGCGCTCGAGTACGCTCATCGCCACGGCGTGGTGCACCGGGACATCAAGCCCGAGAACATCCTTCTCAGCGGCTCCCACGCGCTGGTCGCCGACTTCGGGATCGGGAAGGCGCTCGGCGCCGAATCGGGCGATCACCTGACCGAGACCGGCCTCACGGTCGGCACGCCGGCCTACATGAGCCCCGAGCAGGCGAGCGGCGAGCGCGATCTCGACGGCCGCACCGACATCTATTCGCTCGGCGCCGTGCTGTACGAAATGCTCGCGGGGCAGACGCCGTTCACCGGGCCCACGGCGCAAGCCGTGCTGGTGCAGCGGTTCACCGAGACGCCGCGTCCGCTGCATACGCTGCGCGCGACTGTGCCCGAGGCGGTGGAGCGGGCGGTCGAGCGCGCGCTCGCCCGCGCGCCAGCCGATCGCTTCCTGAGCGCGGCGGAGTTTGCGCGGTCTCTCGATCCGAGCGGCTCGTTTGGCGCCGCCCCGACGGCGCGGGTAACGCCGGCGAGCGCGCCGGACCGGCAGGACGCGGCGCGGGACTCCGGCGCGGCGCCGGTGTCATCAGCCGGACGCGGGTGGCGTCCGCTCGCCGCGCTCGCCGCCCGGCGCTCTGCGGTGCTTCTCGGCATCGGGTTCCTGCTCGGGCTCGGCGTGCTCTTCGCGTGGCGCAGGACCCACGCGGTCGCCGACGATGCGATGGACGCCGGCCCCAAGGGCATTGCCGTGCTCCCCTTCGAGAACCTCGGCGCACCGGACGACGACTATTTCGCCGACGGCATGACCGATGCCGTCCGAGGCAAGCTCGCGGGCATTCCCGGGCTCCAGGTGATCGCCCGAACCAGCTCCGCGCCGTACAAGAAGACGGCCAAGACCCCGCAGCAGATCGCGCAGGAACTCGGCGTGCGCTACATCCTCTCCGGCACGGTCCGGTGGGAAAAGTCCGGCGGCGCCAACCGGGTGCAGGTGAGCCCGGAGCTGGTGCAGGTGGGCGGCGGCACCGCGCCCACGACGAGGTGGCAGCAGCCGTTCGACGCCACCATGACCGACGTGTTCCAGGTCCAGGCCGATATCGCGAGCCGCGTGGCGCAGGCGCTCGACGTGGCGCTCGGCACGACGGCGCGCGAGACCATCGCCGAGAAGCCCACGCAGAACCTCGCGGCGTACGACGCCTTCCTCAAAGGCAACGAGGCGGCCGGCGGGCTCATTACCGCGACGGTGCCCGAGCTCCGGCGCGCGATCGGCTATTACGAGCGGGCGGTGGCGCTCGACTCAAACTTCGCGCTCGCGTGGGCCCAGCTCGCCCGCGCCCACGCCGCCCAGGCGCCCCCGACACCCGGCGACCTCGTGGCGAGCCGCGGCGCCCTCGCGCGGGCACGTGCGCTCGCACCGGCCGCGCCGGCCACCTACCTGGCTCTGGGCGACTATTACAGCGGGCTCGAGCACGATTTTCCAAAGGCGCTCGAGCAATACGAACTGGGGCGGAAGGCCGCACCGAACGATGCGGAGATGCTCACCGGCATCGCATTGGTGGAGCGGAGCCAAGGTCACCTCGATCAGAGCCTCGCATCACTCCGGCAGGCGTTGGCCCTCGATCCGCGCTCGGCAGGCACCGCGCGACGGGCGGCGCAGACCCTGCTCTGGCTCAAGCGCTATCCCGAGGCCATGGAGGCCGCCGACCGCGCGCTCGCGCTCGACCCCGAGTCTGCGGATCTGAACGAGACCAAGGCCATGGTGTTCCTGGCGCAGGGCAACCTTCCGGGGGCGCGTGCCGTCCTCAAGTCCGCGTCGGCCCGCGTCGATCCGATCGCGCTGGTGGCCTACGTCGCGACGTACTGGGATCTCTTCTGGGTGCTGGACGATCAGCAACAGCAATTGCTCCTCCGCCTCACGCCCGAGCCCTTCGGGGATGATGCCGCCAACCGGGCGATATGCTTCGCCCAGACCTACGCGCTCCGGGGCGACTCGGCTCGCGCGCGAGCATACGCCGACTCGGCCAGGGTCGCGGCGGAGGCCATCGTCAACCAGACGCCCGACGACCCATCCTACTACGCCGTCGCCGGCCTGGCCTACGCCTACCTTGGCCGCAAGGCCGAGGCGATGCGCGACGGAGAGAAGGCGGTGGCGCTGCTCCCGGTGAGCAAGGACGGCTACCAGGGCGTCTACTTCCTGCACCAGCTTGCCCGGATCTATACGCTCGTCGGCGAGTCGGACAAGGCAATCGACCTGCTGGAGCAGGTGCTGGCGCGGCCGTACTATCTCTCGCCCGCCTGGCTCAGGATCGACCCGACGCTCGAGCCGCTGCGGAAGAATCCGCGCTTCCAGAAACTCGCCGGCGCCTCGCCGTGAGCGCCGCCGTCGACATCACACGAGGAGGCTCGATGCGTCGAGCGTTCGCCATCGTATGCGCGTGCGCGTCCGCGTGCGCACTCGCCGCCGCACATCCCACCACCGCACGGGCGCAGGACCCCGGCACCAGCGTCCGCCCCTTCGATCAGAAGCACGGCGGCACCGCCAACGTCCATATGCTGGGCCACGCGGTCACGAGCCCCGGCGCCTGGAAAGCCGCGGACGTCGAGCTGGAACAGGATCCGGGCCGCCCGTACGTCTACGTCTCCGGCTTCGTCAACTTCGATACCCAGATCTACGACATCCGCGACCCGTCACACCCGAAGAAGATCGTCGACTGGACCATAGAGAATCCGGAGCTGCACCGCGGCATCGGCGCGATGGACGGGAAGTACTTCAAGATCGGCAGCCGCTACTACTACGCGCAGTCGTTCCAATTCTTTCAGGGGAGTCCCGATGCGGACCTCGGGGCCGTGATCCTGGACGTCACCGGCCTGCCCGACCCCAGGAGCGTGAAGGTGGTGGCGCGCATCCGATATCCGGAAGCGCCCGGCGGATTCCACAATACCTTCGCCTACAAGCACTCTGATGGACGCGTGCTCTACTTCGCGACCATCAATCAGCCCAAGGCGCTGGTATACGATCTGGGCAAGGTGGTGAGCGGCGCCGACTCGAGCACCTGGCTCGTGGGCGCGGTGCCGAATCCGACGCCGTTCAAGCAGATCGGCGCCGGCGGCTACCACGACTTCTACGTGGGCTACGACCCGGCCACGCACCAGGACAAGTTCTACGGCGCGGGCCTCGGCGGATATTCGGTATGGGACGTGACCCACCCCGAGGCGCCCACCCAGCTCTTCACCATCACCGGTCTCGGGCTCGACGTTGCGCACACCTTCACGCCCTCGCCCGACGGACGTTACGCCGTGACCGAAACTGAGTACCAGTACACCCCGCTCCGGATCTGGGACTTGCAGCCGGGCCAGCAGGGCAAGGAGCAGAACCTCGACGTGGCCCTGAGCGCCTGGGCCGCCGACTGGCGCGACCTCTCGCACAACCACGAGGTGCGCTGGCCGTACGTGTTCGTATCGGCGTACGAGGACGGCCTGCAGATCTTCGACCTCAAGGACCCGAAGAACCCCAGGACCGACGGCGCGTACTTCACCTGCGGGTGCGAGCACGAGCACGGCTTCGGCGGCACGCCGGACAATGGCTGGCAGAGCACGATCAGCGTGGAGCAGGGCGCGTTCGGGGTCGATGTGCGCAACTCGGATGGGCTCATTGCGCTCTCCGATATGCGGAGCGGACTCTGGCTCTTCCGGATGGACGGCTTCAAGGGCTGGAACGGCCGCGACTACGGGATGCCGAACATCTCGAGCGTGCAGGACTACGATCACGGCCCGGAGGGGGCACCCAAAGAGCGCGCATCCGCGGGCGCACGGTGAGGCTCGCATTGGCGGCCGCGGTGCTCCTCGCCGCGGCACCGCTCCCGGCCGCACATTCGGGCTCGACACTCTCGGACGCGGCCGGCCCCTACGACATCGCACTCTTCTCCACGCCGACGGCCCCCGCAGCGCGGGGGCACGCGAGGCTGGTCTACGCGCCCTCCCCCTTCGGCGTCGCCGTCACGGCCGACGGCCGCGCGCGGTACGACGTTCAGATCACCGCTTCGGCCCTTCCCGCGCCTTCCACTCTTGGCGCGTTCTCCAGTTACGTCGCCTGGGAAGTGACGCCCGACCTGAGCCGCTGGACCCGGCTCGGCGTCGTCGCCAAGGGCACGAGCACCGTGGGTCCCGCCGAGCTCAACAAATTTCTTCTCGTCATCACCGCCGAGGCCGACTCGATGCCGGCGGCGCACGCGGGGCCGACGGTGCTCCACGGCACCTCGCCCAGCGGCTGGCTGCAGTCGTTCCTCACCCACCCGCTGTTCCGGGGCGTGGCGCCGTGACCGGCCGGGCGCGCGCGATGTGGACCGAGCCGCTCGCGGCCGTGCTCCTGCTCCTGCCCGTCGCCTCCCCGGCGCAGCAGCCGTCCGCCCCGCACGCATCGCCCACGAACCCCGCGCCCATGCACGACATGCCCGGCATGTCGGAGCACGCGATGGTGATGCCGATCCCCATGCCCGCGGGCATGCCCATGATGCCGGGGCTCGTAGGGCTCGCCCCCGGTGTGACCCCTTTCCTTCCGGGCGCGGGGCTCGACCTGGCGCGGCTGCCGGCCGCGAAGGCTTCGGCGGTCGTGCGCCTCAAGAACGGCGACACCCTGGACCTCACCGCCACGCTCGTGCGGCGCGCGATCGCGGGCCACGCGTTCGCGATGTACGGCTACAACGGCGAGGTGCCGGGCCCGCTCATTCGCGTACCGCGGAACGCGACGATCGTCGTCCGCTTCCACAATCGCATCGACCTGCCGAGCGCGGTGCACTGGCACGGCGTGCGGCTGGATAATCGTTCCGACGGCGCGCCCGGCGTCACCCAGGAGCCCGTGGCGCCCGGCGCCGATTTCATCTACCGCATCCACTTTCCGGATGCAGGCATCTACTGGTACCACCCGCACGTGCGCGAGGACGTCGAGCAGGCGATGGGTCTCTACGGCGCGATGCTGGTGGATTCACCGGACAGCGACTACTACCCGCCCGCCAATCGCGACGCCGTGCTCATGCTCGGCGATCTTCTGGTGAACGCCGACAGCCTGATCCCGTTCGGACGCGAGGGCCCCGACTTTGCGCTCATGGGACGGGTGGGCAACGTCCTGCTCGTGAACGGCGAGCCGGACTACGCCCTGCACGTGCGCCGGGGCGAGGTGGTGCGCTTTCAGCTCGTGAACGTGTCCAGCTCGCGCACCTGGAACGTGTCGTTCGGCGGCGCGCCGATGAAGCTCCTGGCCGGCGACCAGAGCCGCTTCGAGCGCGAGGAGCGGGTGATGAGCGTGGTGCTCGCGCCGGCGGAGCGGTACGTCGTGGAGGTGCGCTTCGACCGCGCCGGCCGCGTGCCGCTGGTGAACGCGGTGCAGGCGATCAACCACTACCAGGGCGAGTTCGTCCCCGAGGTCGACACGCTGGGCATGGTGACGGTCGACGCCGCGCCCGTGGCACCCGACTATGGCCGAGCGTTCTCCACGCTCGGCGCCCATCCGGACGTAAGCCGCGACATCGACCGCTATCGCGGGTATTTCGACCGGCCGCCCGACAAGCGGCTCACCCTCGCCCTCGCTACTACCGCGCTGCCTCTCGCCACCGTGCAGTTCATGAGCATCGACACCGCGTATTACGCGCCGGTGGAGTGGGTGGACGGCATGCCCGACATGAACTGGCTCTCCACCTCAAAGCAGGTGCGCTGGGTGCTGCGCGACGACGTCACGGGTAAGGAGAACATGGACATCGACTGGCATGTGTCGGCCGGATCGGTGGTGAAGCTCAGAATCTTCAACGATCCGACGTCCTTCCATCCGATGCAGCACCCGATCCACCTGCACGGTCAGCGGATGCTCGTCGTGGCACGCGACGGCGTTCCCAGCACCAATCTCGTCTGGAAGGACACGGCGCTCATTCCCGTCGGCGCCACGGTCGATCTGCTGATCGATGCGTCGAACCCGGGTGCGTGGATGCTCCACTGTCACATCGCCGAGCATCTTGGATCCGGGATGATGGCGGTGCTGCACGTCGACCCGCCGGCGCAGGGCAGCGGCCGATAGACGGATTCCGTCAATCCGCGGGGGCTCCTCGCCGCCGGAAGATCGTGGCACCCGGCCCGTCGAAGACGCGCTCCCACTGCGGGCTCGCCGCCAGGTCCTGCACCAGCGTCCGGCAGCAAGGCCACCTCGGCGCTTTCGGCACGAAGAGATACTCTGCGCCGAGGCCGCTCGTGGCGAACCACTGATCGAGACAGCGTTCCGTGCGCTCGGCGCACGACTGCAGTTTCTCGTGCAGCGTGACCATCCGCGCGAATTCCCGATGGGGCATCCATTCGGTGCCCTGCACCGTGGCGATGCTCCTCCGCTCCGCGAGGCTCGGGAACCATTCGCCCGCGCGATCCTCCGACCACCCTGCGCTGGTCACCACGAGAAATCGGCTACCCGCGGGCGTTGCCGTGCGCGCCCATGCCATGGCCGAGCGCTCCGCGGGTGCCAGCGCCTCGAGCGACCAGCCGTCGCCACCGAACGACGGCTCGCGGTTGGTGGCCCAGTGCGCGGAATACGCGATGAGGCCGGCGAGCACGGCGGCCGTCACGAGTGCGCCCCAGCCGCGGGCGCCGCCGCGCGCCGGCGCCGGACTCTCAAGCCCGGCCCCACGCGTTCGGGTGGCGGGCAGTCTGCCCGTAGTGAGCGGCACCAGCACGTCCGCTACGGCGAGCCCGGCCAGCAGCGCCACCGGCACCGTCGCGAAGGTGAGCCCCTGCCGCGCATCGAGCACCAGGATGAACAGCCACCAGATCGGCAGCAGGAATGCGCGCCGCACCAATGTCGCAACGACCCCGACGACCGCGAGCATCCAGACGATCGGCGCCATCGCCTCGCCCGTCGTCCCGATGCCAAGCGCGGCAAGCGTCACCCGGATGTGATACCGCGCGGGCCCGCCCGAGAAGATCGACGCCCCGGTGGCGCTCGCCGCGCGGAACGGCGCGAGCCCATGCTGCGCGAGCACGGTCGCCCACCAGGGCGCGCTCAGCACGGCGGTGCCGAGCCCGAGCAGCAGCATCCAGCGTACGCCGGCGGCACTCCGCCCGTACGCCAGAAATACGAGCACGATGCTGAGCACGAGAAATGGCGCCGTGCCGACGTGCGACGCGACCGAGAGCGCCGCGGCGACGGCGGCGGCGGCGAGGCAGCGCCGGTCTCCTGTGCGGAAGAGCCGGGCCATGAGCCAGATCGCGCTGAGCGCGAAGAGAAACCCGAACGCGCGGGTGAGCCCGCCGCCCATGAGCAGCCAATCGAAGCTGCGGGGCACCACGGCAAAGGCGAACGTGGCCCCCACCTGCGCGGTGCGCGACGGCAGCAGCTCGCGGGCGAGAAGTGCGAACGGCACCAGCGTGAGGCAGGTGGCGCCGAGCGGCAGGAACCGGAGCGCATCCAGCAGGCTCATGAGCCCGGCGCCTGAGACGAGCGCCGCCGCGTAGATGCCCACCGGCGGATAGGCAAACGGCAGCGCGCCGCCGTTGTACGACGTGGTCGGCGGAATGAGGTACCCGTTTCGCTGGAGATCGCGCGCCATCGTGTAGAAAAGGCCGCCGTCGTTGAGCGGAAAGTCGCGCGAGAGGACCAGGTACGATCGGAGCGCGCAGCCGAGGGCGATTGCCGCGGCGAGTGCTACGAACGTGAGGACGGCCCCGGTATCGAGCCGCTGTCCCACCCCGGGGGAGTGCGCTGGCGGAGGAACCGGCACGCTCTGCCGCCCTGCGGCCGAACCGTTGGACGATACCGGCGGTACCGGCTCCGCCCCTGCGGCCGTTCGAGTCGCCGTCACGCCGGAACCAGTTGGGGGCCCGCGCCGGCCTTCCGAAAGCGCCCGCTGTCGCGCGGCGTGTCGCGCGGCGCACCGGCCAGCCGGTCGGCCACGAGGCGCGCGGCGGCGCGTCCCTCGCGGATCGCGTAGTTGGTGCCGCGGTCCTCGGGATAGACCTGCGCCATCGTCGCGAGATAGACGCCGCCGAGCGGTGTCTCCGTCTCCGGGATCAGCGCACCGTAGTGCCGCACGACGAGGGGCTGCGAGTGCCGTGCCCGCCAGACGTGCGCGGCCAGGATCCACTCGCGCGAGAACGCGGGAAACATCCGCTGGAGGTGCGGCAGGCTGAACTCGAGCACCTCGTCGTCGCTCATCCGCCACAGCGGCGCATCCTCCGGCAGATACTTCGAGAGATAGACGATGTGCCGCCCCGCGTACGTCTCCGCGGGCTCGAAGTTGGTGTGCTCGATGATGCCGACGAACGGAAAGGTCGGATCGTTGACGTTGAGCCAGTAGGTGCTCGAAAGGCTGCGGTCGAGCTCCAGCACGAGGCAGACGTTCGCGAGATACCGCACCCGCCGGAGCGACGCCGTGTACCCGGTCGCGGCGTGCGGCGACACGAGGTCGGCCACGATGGGGAGCGCGGGTGTCGCGATCACCGCGTCGGCCGCCACCACTTCGTCGCCCACCTGGACGCCGGCTACGCGGCCGTCTCGCATTGCGAGGCCCGTCACGAGGGCGCGGAGCCGGATGCGTCCCCCGCGCTCCTCGACGGCCTCCGCCAGCCGCTCGGCCAGCGCGGCGAACCCACCGCGGTAATAGGCCAGCATCTCCGCGCCCCGCTGATCGCGGCTCCCACCCCTGAGCTTGAGCTTGTTCCAGAACCACACCGCCGAAATCTCGTCGGCGTGCGAGCCGAACTTCCCTGCGAGGAGCGGCGCCCAGACCACCCGATACACCTCGCGCCCGCCGAGCTGGGTGAGCCACTCCTCAGCGGTGAGGTGCTCCAGCGCGC
This sequence comes from Gemmatimonadales bacterium, assembly GCA_036279355.1. Classification (NCBI taxonomy): domain Bacteria; kingdom Pseudomonadati; phylum Gemmatimonadota; class Gemmatimonadia; order Gemmatimonadales; species Gemmatimonadales bacterium. Next base: position 72,470 of record DASUJH010000028.1, on the reverse strand, counting down.
GCCAGTCCTTCACCCGCCGCGCCCGGAGCGCGAGCACGCCAAGCCGGAGCCGGCCGAGAATGCTCAACGGCGTGAAGCGGAGCACGTCGGGGGGCGTGCTCAGCTTGAAGAAGCGCTGCGCGAAGTACATCCCGGTGCGGGTGGGCCGGAAGACGATGCGGTCTTCGGCGCCGAGCTCACGCACCAGCGTCGTCACGTCGGCGTCGTTGGTGAACCAGTGGTGATAGAACTTCTCGAGGCGCGTGCCGCCCACCTCGAAGCTGCCCGCGAGGCCGCCGACTTCGTCATCCGCCTCGAGGACCGTGACGGCGACGCCGCGCCGGGTGAGCTCCCACGCGGCGGCGAGCCCGCTGAAGCCGGCTCCGATGATCGCGACGTGCGGGGGACGCGGTGTACCGGGCATCGAATCCTCCAGGGCTCGGCGCATTGGCGTGGACGATCGACGCGCGCCGGTGGGGCGACCGCTGAGAGACGGGCCGCCGTCGTGCGCTACGCGGGTTCGGCCTCGCGTCGCATCGCGGTGATCCGCGGCGCGAGGAGCAGCAGGGCGCCGGCCGCGGTGATCGGCAGCCAGAGCAGCACGTGGGTGAGCAGCGCGAACGCCGCCGCGACGCTCCGGTCCGCGCCGTAGGCGGTGAGTCCGAGCATCGTGAAATAGTCGAAGGTGCCGACGTAGCCGGGCGAGCTCGGCAGGAGCGTCGCGAGCGTGCCGGTGGCGAGCGAGAACCAGGGGGCGAGCGGCGCGACCGTCGCGTGGAGCGACGCGGCCACGGCGGCGTAGAGGCCGCCCTCGAGCGTCCACGCGAGCGCGCTCAGCCCGAGCAACTGCACCGCGCGCGCCGGCGACTGCAGCGTGCCGAGTGCCTCGACGAAATGCGTGGCGCCGCCCGCGACCCGCGCGACCAGGCCGCCGCCGGCCCGCGCTTCGAGCCGCGACCGGGCCCGCTCGAGCCGCCGCGCCACCCAGCCGGGCGCCACGACCAGCGTCACGATCGCGGCGAGTCCGATGGCCCCCGCCGTGGCCCCGGCGCTTACGTACGCCGCCGGCACCACGCCCGACGCGGCGCCCAGCAGTCCGATGAAGAAGATGGCGATGAGCACGACCCCGTCGAGCACCCGCTCGATCACGAGCGTGCCGAGCACCCGGCCCGGCGGAGAGCGGAGCGCGTGGCGGAATCCGAACGCGCGCACGAGGTCGCCGGCCCGGAACGGCACCGTATTGTTGACGGCGAGGCCCACCAGAAACGGGCGGGCGCAACGCCGCGCCGCGAGATCCGGCTCGAACCCGCGCAGCATCCACCACCACCGGAGCACGCGCACCCCGATGCCGGCCGCGAAGAAGAGCAGGCCGAGCGCGAGCGGCGCCGCGGAGGCCGAGCTCAGGACGCGGCTTACCGCTGCCCACTCGACCCGCCGCGCGATGAGCCACACGAACAGCCCGGCCACGACGAGCCCGAGCACCGGTCGGAGCCAGCGCGCGCGCTTCGCCGGCGTGCGTTCCGGGATCATGCGTTCCGGGGTCATGCGTTCCGCACGCGCAAGGCGCGTGGAGCCCCGCGCCGCTCGCCGGTGCGGCGCTCGCGAAAGATCCCCTTGGAGATCCGCCCGTTGCCGTGCGACGGCCGCTCGAAGCCAAGGCGCTCGCGCAGGAGGTATAGCGGCCGCCGCTTGGATTCGCCGTAGATCCGCCCGACGTACTCGCCCATGATCCCGAGCGAGATGAGCTGCACGCCGCCGAGGAAGAGCACCGCGATGAACAGGGCGGTCCACCCGGGCACGAAAATGGTGGTGAAGAGCCGGAGGATGACCGCGTACACGATCCCGAACACCGCCATGAGCGACACCACGAAACCGGCATACGTCGCGACGGTGAGCGGCTTCACCGAGAACGACGCGATCCCGTCCATCGCGAACCGGATCATCTTGCCGACCGGATACTTGCTGGTCCCGGCAAACCGCGCCGCGCGCCCGTATGGCACCGCCACCTGCCGGTAGCCCGCCCAGCTCACGAGGCCCCGTACGAACCGGTCGCGCTCGGGCATGGCGATGAGCGCATCGACCACCCGCCGGTCCATCAGGCGGAAGTCGCCGGTATCGAGGGGAATCTCGGTTTCGGTGAGCCGCGACATCAGCCGGTAGAACGCGCTGGCGGTCGCGCGCTTGAACTTCGACTCGCCCTCGCGATCGGTGCGGACGCCGTAGGCCACGTCGTAGCCTTCGCGCCACCGCTCGACCATCTCGGCGATCACCTCGGGCGGATCCTGCAGGTCGGCATCGATCAGCACCACCGCGTCGCCCGCAGCGTGCTCGACGCCGCCCGTCACCGCGATCTGGTGGCCGAAATTGCGCGAGAAGGCGAGAACCCGCACGTGCGGATCGCTCGCGGCCAGCCGCTCCAGGATCGCGCCGGTCGCGTCGCTGCTCCCGTCGTCGACGTAGAGGATCTCGTAGCCCAGGTCCGGCAGGGCGCGCAGCACGCGCGAGAGCCGGCGGTGGGTCTCCTCGATGACGGCTTCTTCGTTGTAACACGGAACCACGACGGTCAGCAACCGGCCGTTGAACATACGCCACCACAAAGCTGTCGGAGCGGCCCGCAACCCCGGAGTGGGCAACGCGCATTCACTCCCGGGTTGTCGTCGGGCGACGGCGCCTCGCGGCAGCCGGCCCCGTCCGCGGCATAGCTACCCGGCAGTACAAGAGAGTGGCTGTGACCGGGCGCACACCGCGTGAGGCCGGCGCGCGCCATCGTGCAGCACGCATCCCGCTGCTCCTGGCACCCCGCATCGCGCATCGAGGAGGATCACCATGGCCGACCACCTGTTCCGGCGCCTCGTCTCTGCCCTCGGCCGGTGGCCCGTGGCCCGGCAGATCGCCGATCTGGGCAACGGCCACGCCGCACCCCACGGGGCCACGGCGCATGACACCGCACCGCACGATCCGGCGGTGAGCCCCGCCACGCGCGCGATGCGCTCGCGGCTCGAGGGCACCCGCGCCGTCGCCAGCGTCTGCCCCTACTGTGCCGTGGGCTGCGGCACGCTGATCCACGTGCGCGACGGTCGCGTCGCCGAGGTGGAGGGTGACCCCAAGAGCCCGATCAACCAGGGCACCCTCTGCCCCAAGGGCGCGGACATCTACCAGTACACGGTGAACCCAGACCGGCTCACCACCGCGCTCTATCGCCCGCCGCACGGCACACGGTGGGAGCGGGTGTCGCTCGAGTGGGCGATGGACCAGATCACCGACCGCATGCAGGACACTCGCGATCGCACCTGGACCGCGAGCGACGCCAAGGGCCGCCCGCTGCGGCACACGAGGGCCGTGGGCTTCCTGGGCGGCGCCGCGCTCGACAACGAGGAGAACTACCTCATCAAGAAGCTCTGCGTGGGGCTCGGCATCGTCGCCGTCGAGAACCAGGCGCGCATATGACACTCCGCCACGGTCCCCGGTCTGGGGACGCCACTCGGCCGCGGCGGGGCCAGCACCTTTCTCCGCGATCTCGCGAACACCGACTGCATGCTGGTGATGGGCTCGAACTTCGCCGAGTGCCACCCCGTGGGGTTCCGGTTCGTCATGCTGGCGCGCGAGAAGGGCGCGGAAATCATTCACGTGGACCCGCGCTTCAGCCGCACCTCGGCCTGCGCCACCCGCTACATGCAGATCCGCGCCGGCAGCGACATCGCGTTCCTCGGCGCCCTTATTCACCAGGTGCTCGAGAGTGAGCGCTGGCGGAGCGATCCGTTCTTCGAGGAGTACGTCCGCCACTATACCAATGCCGCGACCATCATAGAGAAAGAATTCCGCGACGTTGCCGATCTGGGCGGGCTCTTCTCGGGTTGGCGTCAGGACCACTACTGCCCCGACACCTGGCAGTACGCCGGCATGCAGCGGGTGCTCTACCTCTCGGAGCAGCAGGAGGAGATCTGCAAGCTCAAGACGACCCAGTCGTGGGGCATGCACGCGGGCCGCACGGTGGGCGGGCCGCCCGAGCGCGACGAGACCATGCAGCATCCGCGCTGCGTGCTCCAGCTTCTGCGTCGTCACTTCAGCGCGTACACCCCGGAAGCGGCCTCACGCATCTGTGGCGTGCCCGCGCAGGAAATCACGGCCGTGGGCGACGCGCTCCTCAGAAACTCCGGCCGCAACCGCACGTCGGCCATTGCCTACGCCGTGGGCTGGACCCAGCACACCACCGGACCGCAGATCATCGCCAGCTCGGCGATCCTGCAACTGCTGCTCGGCAACATCGGCCGCCCGGGCGGCGGCATCCAGGCTCTCCGCGGCCACGCCACCATCCAGGGGTCGACCGACATCCCGACGCTCTACGACCTTCTCCCCGGTTACCTCCACATGCCGACACACCTCGGCATCGATCAGGATCTCGGGAGTTATATCTGGAACGAAGGCGGCGCCACGGGTGTGTGGGCCAACACGAAGTCCTATCTCGTCTCGCTGCTCAAGGCGTGGTACGGCGACGCGGCCACGGCGGAGAATGAGTTCGGCTACGCTTGGCTGCCGCGCATCGATCGGGACTACTCCCACATGCCGATGTTCATCGACATGCACGAAGGTTGCATGGAGGGGCTCGTCCTCATGGGACAGAACCCGGCGGTGGGCGGCCCCAACGCGCGCTACCAGCGCGAGGCGATGCACCGGCTCAAGTGGCTCGTCGTGCGCGACATCTTCATGACGGAGAGCGCTACCTTCTGGGAGCACGCGCCCGAGGTGCGGAGCGGCGAGGTGCGGCCGGAGGAGATCGGCACCGAGGTGTTCGTGCTCCCTGCCGCCACCGTGCCCGAAAAGGACGGGAGCTTCACCAACACGCACCGGCTCATCCAGTGGCACCACAAGGCCGTCGAGGCGCCGGGAGACGCGCGCTCCGATGCGTGGTTCATCTTTCATCTGGGCCGGCGGCTCAAGGAGCGCCACGCGCATTCCGCTGAGCCGCGCGACGCGGGGCTCCGCGCGCTCACCTGGGACTATCCCACCGAGGGCGCTCACGCGGAGCCGAGCATCGAGCACATCCTGCGCGAGGTGAACGGCTACCGCTGGGCCTCCGACTGGAACGATCGCGAGCAACTTGCGAGCGGGCTCCACCTGGCCGATGATGGCAGCACGGCGTGCGGTTGCTGGATCTACACCGGCGTCTTCACCGACCGGAACCGCGCCGCCTCCCGCGAGCCGGACGACTACGTGGCGCCCGGCTGGGGCTTCGCGTGGCCCAGCAACGTCCGGCTGCTCTACAACCGCTGCTCGGCCGATCCGGAAGGCCGCCCCTGGTCACCCGAGAAGAAATACGTCTGGTGGGACGAGCGCGAGCGGCGCTGGACCGGCGCCGACGTCCCCGACTTCCCGCGCAGGAAGCCGCCGGAGTACGTGGGCGATCGCGCGAAGGGCGGACTCGCCGCAATTTCCGGCGATTCGCCGTTCGTTATGAAGCCGGACGGGAAGGCATGGCTCTTCTTCCCCAACGGAATGAAGGACGGGCCCATGCCGACGCATTACGAGCCATGGGAGTCGCCGGTGGAGAACGCGCTCTACCGGGAGTACGAGCGCAATCCGGAGACGCGACACTGGGACATGCCCGGCAACCGCTACAGCGGCATCGCAAACCCCGAATTCCCCCACGTGCTCACCACGTACCGCCTCACCGAGCACCACACCGGCGGGGGCATGACCCGGTGGAACAGTTGGCTGAGCGAGCTGCAGCCGGAGGCGTTTGTCGAGCTGAGTCCTGAGCTCGCGCGTGAGCTCGGCGTGCGGAGCCGTGACTGGGTCACCGTCGTCACCGCGCGCGGGCGCGCGCCGGCCCGGGCGCTCGTCACCCGCCGGCTGCGCCCGCTCGAGGTGCAGGGGCGCGTGATCCACCAGGTGGGCTTTCCCTGGCACTTCGGGTATGAGGGACTGGTCCGCGGCGCATCGGCGAACGATCTCGTATCGCTGGTGGGGGAGCCGAACGTGACGATTCACGAGGGGAAGGTGATGACGTGTAATCTGGTGGCAGGGCGGGATGGGGATGCAGAAGGCGGAAACGGCGGTAGAGGTGGTAAGGCCGGGGGCCGTGATGGCGATCGCGAGGGCCGGCGGTGACCGCGCCGGGGCATGCGGGCGTGGCGCACGGGGTCCGTGCGTGGGATACGCACGGCGAGCAGGCCCAACCCGCACAGAAGACCTCCGGCACATCCATCACGCCGGGGCGCGCGTACGGGTTCTTTACCGACACCACGCTCTGCATCGGGTGCAAGGCGTGCGAGGTGGCGTGCAAGCAGTGGAACCAGCTCCCGAGCGATGGCTACGAGCTGTCCGGACACTCGTATGACAACACCCGGCAACTCGGCGCGAGCACCTGGCGTCACGTCACGTTCATCGAGCAGTTCGACGAGGACCGCTTTGCCGAGCGCGATTTCGACGTCTTCGCGAGCCTGCCCGCCCGGGTTGAGCCGTGGGGCGCATTCACGGCCGGGGAACAGTGGGCGGAGCCGGGCCGGCGATGGCTGCTGATGTCGGACGTGTGCAAGCATTGCGTGAACGCCCCCTGTCTCGAGGCCTGCCCCACCGGTTCGATCATCCGCACCGAGTTCGACAGCGTGTACGTACAGCAGGACGTCTGCAACGGCTGCGGCTACTGCGTGCCCGCCTGTCCCTTCGGCGTGGTCGAGGTCGCCAAGGGCGGCGACGGCAAGGCCCACAAGTGCACGCTCTGCTACGACCGGCTGCGCGGCGGCATGGAGCCGGCGTGCGCCAATGCCTGCCCCACCGATTCGATCCAGTTCGGGCCGGTGGACGAGCTGGTCGAGCGGGCCAAGCTCCGCACGGACGAACTGCGTGGCCGCGGCATTCCGGCATATCTCTACGGGACCGATGGCGTGCTCGAAGATGGCGCCGATACCACGCGACTCAACGGCCTCAATTGCTTCTTCCTCCTTATCGACAGGCCCGAAGTGTACAATCTGCCGCCGGTGCCGCACCGGGCGTCGAGCGCGACGGGTCGCGGGCTCGTCACCAGCGGGCTTGCGGCGCTCGGCCTCGTCGCGGCGACACTCTGGGCCTTCGCGGGGGACCGATGACGGCCACTACCTCCGCACCCGATCCCGCCCGCGAGAACGCCCTCCCGCCCGCGCCGCCCGTCAAGGCCGTGCAGTGGGAGTGGTACATCCCCATTTATTTCTGGACCAGCGGCATCGCCGCCGGAAGCTGGATCGTGGGGGCGGCCGAGGATCTCGCGGGCGCGCGCGACCGCCACGTGATCCGCGCCGCACGCTACCTGGCCCTGGGTGGGATGCTCGCCGGTTCCGGCCTCTTGATCGCCGACCTGGGCCGGCCGGAGCGATTCCATCACATGTTGCGAATCGTGCGGGCGCGCTCTGCCATGAGCCTCGGCTCGTGGGGACTCACCGCCTTCGGCAGTTGCGCCGGAGCCGCGGCGTTGCTGCAGGCTGCGGAGGATGGATGGCTCGGACGCCGGCCGCGGCTCGCGCGGCTTTCGCGCGGCGCGGCCGGGCGGGCGCTGCACGCCGTCGGGTTGCCACTCGCCGCGTTTGTCGGCAGCTACACCGGTGTCCTGCTCGGATCCACCAACACGCCGAGCTGGGCGCGCCGCGCGGACTGGCTGGGCCCGCTCTTCCTGAGCTCGGCGCTCTCGAGTGGGTTGGCGGCAGTAGGGCTCCTCGCCGAATCCGGGCGGCGTCGTTGCCCAATAAGCGGCCGAACGGGCAACGGGCGGCGAAGCCGCGCGATCGCGCGGCGGCGTGCAGAGCGGCGGCTGGCCCGCGCCGAGGTGATCGCGCTCGCCGCCGAACTGGCCCTGGCACTGCGGGGGCGGGCCTCGGTCCGGGCGCTGCCGTCGGACGCCGAGGCGCCGCGCAGCGAGCACCTGGCCCGCGACCTCACGCTGGCGCTCGGGCTCGGCGCGCCGCTCGTGCTGGCGGTCGCGCGCGTCTCACGCCGTGCCCGCGGCGTGCGCCGGAAGCGCACGAAGCGCCACGCGCCCAATCACTCGACGACGGCGCGCATCGAGCGCCTCACCGCGGCTCTGGCGCTCGCGGGCAGCCTCGCGCTTCGCTATCTCGTCACCCGCGAGGGATTGCGGAGCGCCCGCACTCCGGCCGATACCTGGCGCTTCACGGAAACGAAGAGCGCCGAGCGCGCTCCGGCGAACCGCGCGCGCTCGGCGACGGATAGTCGCGTGCGGGATCAGGTCCCGGCACCAGCGGTCGACCGGCCCGCCCGCGAACGGCCCTCGCTGCTCTGAGAGCCCTGCTGGCTGGAGCTCTGGCTCTGGTGCTGCACCTTCAGGTTGTTGTGCACGTCCTTCACGCCCGAGCAGTGGTCCGCGATGTCCTCCGCGCGCCGCTTGGCCTCGCGGCTGTCGACCGTGCCGGTGAGCGTGGCCTCGCCGTGCTGCACCTTCACCTCGATCTCGCTCGCGTCGATTTCGGAATCGCGGGTCAGTCCCTCGTTGATGTCTTCCTCGACCCGCTGATCCGAACGTTGATAGCCCTTCGGGCCCCGGCCCGCATGCTGGCCCTGCTGGCCCCATGGCATGTACTGCTGTCCGCCGGAACGCTGCGACGAGTAGAAGTTGCCCTGGCCCGACGAGCCCTGGCCGTATGCGGACCCGTAACCCCAGCCCTCACGCGCCATCGATCCCTGCCCGTAGTCCTGCTGCCCCTGGCGTGAGCCTTGGTATCCCTGCGCCGAGCCCTGATAACCATAGCCCCAGCCCTGCTGCCCCGGGCTCCAACCCTGGTAGCCGCCCGGGCTGTAACCCTGGTACCCCGTGTAGGAGCCCTGGTATCCGGGCGTGTACCCGTAGCCAGCGCCGTATCCAGACCCATACCCGCTGCTCGACCCGTACCCGCCCTCGCGCCCCTGCCACGGCTGATTCCCGTACCCGCCTTCGCGGGATGCGCCGCCCCACTGATCCTCCCGTCCGTATGGTTCACGCCCGTAGAAGTCGCGGCCGTAATAGTCGCGCCCGTAGGGTCGATTTTCGAAACTGCGGTCGTAATACGCCATTGAAGCACCCTGCCAAGGTTTGAGGGTTGATGAGGTGCCCGCACCTTATACGCGCGGTCACGGACGGAACGTGATACGGGTCACCCGTGGCGCGACCGCCGCGGCAGCGTCGCCGCACTGTTCGGGATGTATGCTCTCTGCGCGGACGCGCCCCTCGGGCATCCGACTTGCGGCATGCTGGGCCCGCACCCCTCACACTCGAACGGTCACCGCATGGACGAGCTCTCGCCCCGCGCCGTCGTACGCATACCCGTGCACCGGGGCCGCGCCACGATCCTCGTCGTGGACGAGGCGGAAGCGGTCCGCGGCGAAAGCTGCCGCGTGCTGCGCCGCGCCGGCTATGCGGCGATCCCGGCGCGTGGGGGAATCGAAGCGGCGTGGGTGCTCCGGGGGAGCGGACGCGTCGATCTGCTGATTTCCGACGTGTCCATGCTCGAGTGCGATGACTATCACTTCGGCCTCCCGCTCGCGCACATGCAGCAGTGGCTTCCGGTGCTCTACATCGCACCGTGGAGCCATGAAGAAACGGTGCGCCGTGGCATCCTGCACCCCGGCGCACCGTATCTCCAGAAGCCCTTTCCTCCGTCCGCGCTCGTCCGCGCGGTGGGCCGCCTGCTGCATGCGCGGCCCCGCCCCGTCCCGATCTAACGGCGGGAGGCCCGCTCGGCCGCGGTGGAGGAGCCGTGCCCGGTCACCCGGTCCCAGGCGTCCCGCACGGCGTCTTTGATGTCATCCCACGTGGACTGATGCTCCCCGCGGTAATCGTAGCGGTCCCAACCGGCGCGCAGGTCACGCTCGGACTGGTCCCAAGTGCGGCCCATGTGATGGCGCGCCGACTCGAAGCCATAGCGATAGGCCGGCCGGTAGCGCTCGTAGTCGTTGCCCAGGGCGTAGGGCCGATTCTGGAAGTTGTCCTGCCAGTAGCGATCCTCATCTTCCCACACGAGATCCGAGCCGGGCACGGCGGCGCCGCTCCTGGTGAATCCGCTCTCGTCATTCTTCGCCATAATCGCCTCCGGCGTGTGGCCGGTCGAGGTTTGCGTTGTCGCACGCTCCGCCTCCACCTTAGCCAACGGCGCCGGCGCCCAAGGTGACCGGCACCGCAGCAATTCGGCGCCCCCGGTCACATCGCGCGTTGCGCATGCCGAGCACTGTCGAGCATGGCATTCGACGTCGCGCAGGCGGTCCGGTGATGGTGTTCCGCAATCGCAAAGAGGCGGGCCAGCGGCTGGCGCGCGCGCTCGCGGCGTACGCGCACCGGCTCGACGTACTCGTGCTCGCACTGCCTCGCGGTGGGGTGCCGGTGGGTTTCGAGGTCGCCCATGCCTTGGGCGCGCCGCTCGACGTATTCCTCGTGCGAAAGCTCGGGCTCCCCGGGCACGAAGAGCTGGCCATGGGCGCGGTCGCCACAGGCGGCCTGCGCGTGCTCAACCGCGATGTGGTGGAGCTGGCGCGGGTCGACCCCGAGCTCATCGACCAGGTGACGCGGGAAGAGCAGCACGAGCTGGCCCGCCGCGAGCAGGCGTATCGGGGCGACCATCCTGCGCCCCCCGTCGAGGGGCGCACCGTCATTCTGGTTGACGACGGCCTCGCCACCGGCTCCACGATGGAAGCGGCGGTGCGCGCGCTCCGGCAGAGGCAGCCGGCGCGTATCGTAGTCGCGGTGCCCACCGCGCCGCGCGAAACCTGCCGCGCGCTCCGCGCCGTGGCCGATGACGTGGTCTGCCTCACGACGCCCGAGCCATTTCATGCGGTCGGCGCCTGGTATCGCGACTTCTCCCAGACGAGCGACGAGGAAGTCCGAACGTTGCTCGCGGAGGCCGGCGCGGGCACCGCCGGCCCAGCGGCCCGCTGAACGGGCGGCGGACGTACGATGGCTGACGAGCGCGATCGCATCACGGCCGAGCAGATCACGGCCGAGCGCACCGTCGAGATCGAGGCGGCGGGCGCCCGACTCGAAGCGGATCTCGCGGTGCCGTCGGGTGCGATCGGCCTCGTAGCGTTCGCGCACGGGAGCGGCAGCAGCCGGCACAGCACGCGCAACCGCTACGTGGCCGAGGTGCTGCGCTCCGGCGGGCTCGCGACGCTGCTCATGGACCTCCTCACTCGCGAGGAGGAGCGCGTCGACGAGCGGACCGGGCATCTCCGCTTCGACATCCAGCTGCTGGCTTCGCGGCTCGTCGGCGCGACGGATTGGCTGGCGCACGACCCGGAAACCCGCGGACTTCGGCTCGGCTACTTCGGCGCGAGCACGGGGGCCGCCGCCGCGCTTGTGGCCGCGGCAATCCGGCCGCGCGCGGTGGCCGCGGTGGTGTCGCGCGGCGGCCGGCCCGACCTCGCTGGGGCGGCGCTCCCGCGGGTGCGGGCACCGACGCTGCTCCTGGTCGGCAGCCTCGACGTGCCGGTCATCCGCCTCAACGAAACCGCGCTGCGCGAGCTTCGCGCGCACGCCCAACTCGAAATCGTGCCGGGTGCCTCGCATCTCTTCGAGGAACCCGGCACGCTCGCCCGCGTCGCGGAGCTCGCGACGACCTGGTTCGACCGCTTTCTCACCGCTCGCCCGCCCGCACCCTGACACCGTCGTGCATGGTGCACCGCACGGGTGACCACGGTCACCCACGCGCCTCGCGCCCGTGCCGCCGCGCGGTGTGACCGGCCGCGCCACCAAGAGGCGCGACGAAACACTGCACGTCGCGCCGAACCTTTCTACGCTGCATGGGTAGTTCTGTTCGCCCGCTGGGCCACCGGGCTGAGTTGGGCCGAGAAGGGTCGGACGCCGGCCGTTCTCCGAATTTTCCAGGTACGCTTGCCGTGCCGCCGATGCGCAGATCGATCGCGGAGGCGGACGGCTCCGACGATGGAGCGAGAACGGCGGAGTGTTGGCATTGGCGCAAGAACCGGCAAATCAACGCGACACGGGCCGCGCGGCGCAGGCCGGGTCCGGCGCGATTCTCGTGGTCGACGACGAAGAGGCCGTGCGAAAGCTCACCGCGCGGATGCTCTGCTCGGGGGGCTTCGATGCGATCGAGGCCTCGAGTGGTGCGGCCGCGGTGGAACGGCTCGAGCGCGAGGCCCCACGCATCCGCGCCGCAGTGGTCGACGTGGTGATGGCCGAAATGAACGGGCGCGATCTCGGAGCAATCATCGAGCGGCGCTGGCCGCACATCCGCGTGCTCTACATGACCGGCTACGCGGCGCTCCGCTCCGCGGGCACCGGACCGCTCGCCCCGCCGCGGCCGCTCATTTTCAAGCCGTTCACGTCCGATCAATTGCTCGCGCGGCTGCGCTCCCTCATCGAAGGCGCGGGCGGCGAAGGCGCAGGCGGCGCTAGGTGATGCTCAATGCCGGGATTCTTGCGCGCGCACGTCGAAGTGTCGGGCGAGCACGTACGTCACCCGGCCCTCGAGCTGCACCCAGAAGCCCTCCAGATCGTCCCGGAACTCTCCCTTGAGCAGCACCGGATACCAGACGAGCGGATCCACGTTGGGGTAGAGCGACACCCAGGCCGGTTTCACCCGCGCTTCCACCGACTTGCCGTGGTGACCGGCATCGGCAAGGCGTGGCGCCGGGCGCGGATTCGAATGGCAGTCGGTAATCTGCTGGAGCATCGATCGTACCATTGGTGTCACGTTGCGGGCAGGCCCGCGCCACGCCCGGACTATAGTACACCGGGGCGGCGGATTGGCAATCGCCCGGCCGCCGCGAATTCGTTTTCGCCGTTGTACTTGCTCCGGGCCCGACCGGGTCCTATGTTGGCCCTCGCCCACTCAACTCAACGTCGATCGAAGCCCTGCACCGCGCCCGCTCAGGCACGCAATGGATGCGCCTCCGCCCGCCCGGCACGTCGTGAGTGGCGAGACGATTCTCGTCGTGGATGACGAGGAAGTGGTACGTCGGCTCGTCGCCCGCATGCTGCTCGATGGTGGCTTCCGTGTGGTCGAAGCGCCGGACGGAGTCGCCGCCCTCGAACGTCTGCGGCGGGACAGCGGCGACATCGCCGCGGTGGTGACCGACGTGGTGATGCCGCGCATGGACGGCCGCCAGCTCGCCGCGGCCATCGCCGAGTGCTGGTCGCACATCCGCGTGCTCTACATGACGGGATACCCGCGGGACCGGATGACCACCGCCGGTCGGCTGTACCCCGGCGTTCCCATTCTCTACAAGCCGTTCACCGGCGAGCAGCTCGTGCGCCGGCTGCGCGACCTGCTCGCGCCGCGCGGCGGCCCCCACTGACTCACCCGCCGGCGGCCGCGCCGGGCAGCGCCCACTCGTCCTTGAGCGCGATGCCGGTGAGCCGGCGCCGCCGCGCTTCCGTCAGGAAAAACAGCAGTCGATCGGCTGCCGCCGCATAGCCGAGCCCCTCGGGTCGGATGTTGGAGACGCAGTTCCGCTCCGCATCGCGCCGCCCGGGCGTCGGCGCCCACGTGAGATAGGCGCCGAGGCTATCGGGCGAAGAGAGCCCGGGCCGCTCGCCGAGCAGCACCAGCGCCAGCGGCGCGCCGAGCAGCTCGCCGATCTCGTCGCCCAACGCCACCCGCCCCTGCTCGGCCACGGCGACCGGCGCAATGCGCCATTCCGAAACTGCAAGCCGCGGAACGAGACGCTCGAGTACCGGCGCGGCGTGCCGGCTCGCGGCAGCGGCCGAGAGTCCGTCCGCCACGACGAAGGCGACGTCGGGCGGCGCCGCCTCGCCAGCGGCGCAGGTCGAGAGCCGCGCGCGTGAAGCATCGTCGAGGCGGCGCCCGAGGTCGGGGCGCTGCAAGTATTCGGTCCGGTCGCGCGCGGCACTTCGGACCGTCGCAATGTCGATCCCTGTATGTGCGAGCGCACGCGCGAGCTCCGTCGCGAGCGCCGCGGCATCCAATGCGAGGTGCACCGCATCGCGGGCCCGGGCGTGGGCGAGTTGAAAATCGAGATGTGCGCGGGTGGGGAGGCTCACGCCCGCGCGCCCGAGCCCGATGCGGGCGGGCGTGAGCTGCCGGAACGCCGCCCAGGCGTCGGGCGGCTGGGTCACCGAGCGGGGACTACCATCCCATGCGCTCACGGAGAGTAGAGATGTGCGCGACGTGATGGCGCCCGTGCCAGGCATAGAGCGCGATGGCCATATCGAGCGGCACGCGTCCCATTTCCGGGTGGCGGTACGCACGGGCAAAGTGCACCGGCTCGAGCGCGCCAAGGAGCAGCATCCAGCGCGCGTGCAGCGCGTCGAGCAGCGCGAGCGACAGCTCCACCGGCGCGCCCCGCGCGTCGGGCAGCTCGGCCCACCGTTCCTCGGCATACGACTTGATCGCCGGTTCGTCCTCGGTCAGCGCGAGCCGCATCCGCATGTAGGCGTTCAGGTGGCTGTCGGGCAGATGATGCGCCACCTGGCGCACGGTCCAGCCACCGGGTCGGTACGGAGTGTCGAGCTGTGCGTCGGAGAGCCCCGAGACCACGCGGCGAAGCGCGGCCGGCGCCTGCGCAATCTGCGCGATGCGCGCCTGGCGCTCGTAGGGCTCGGAGCGGACCGGCGGCTCGAATGTCCCGATGGGGTAACGCAGGTCGGTCATACGTCGAAGTTATCGGGTGAGCAGCTCGCGCGCCCGGAACGCCACGCCGCGCGCGGACACCTGCCGCTCGGGCGGAGGTCGAGAAGCGGGCGAGTCGTTCAGCGGAGCTCCGGCGCCCCGAACGTGCGGAGGCGCCAGGCGCCACTGCTCCGCTCGACCACGGCCCGCACGTCCAGTTTCTCGTCGGTCGCGGTACCGGTCGCGGGTGCCGCACGGGTGCGGCCACGTACCCGCACCGTGGCCGAATCGCCGGTGATGACGACGTCGGACACCTTCCATTTGGTGCTCACCCGCCCGCCCGACGCAAACAGATTCGCGAAGTGTGCATGCTCCGCGTCGGACATCGCGGGAAAGATCCGCCTGGCCTCCGCCGCATTCCCGGCCTCGAGCGCCGCCGCATAGGATCTGATCGCACTCTCCACGGCGCGCACGTCGGGATTTTCGGGCGCCGCCTGCATGGCGGGCGCGCGGATGCCGAGGAGCGCCATGGCACCGGAGATCGGTTGCGCATCCCGCGCCGCCGGTTGCGCCGGTTCCGATGCTACTCCGGGCGTCGTCGTGGGCGCTGGGGCCGGCGATTGCGCCGCGCTCGTTGGCTGCGCAGCGGTCGCTGTCGCGCCATGGGCGCCATCGCGATCGGCAGGCGTACTCGTGCGCTTTGCCCGCACATTGCTCGGTCTCGGCTCAATCTTCGCCGGCCGGAGGGGCGATGCTAGCATCGGGGGCGGAGCCGACTGTGTGCTTGTCGGCGGAGGCCCCGACGCTAGCATCGCCCCTCCGGCTGGCATCGACGCAGGCCCCGCGAGCCGGCTCAGCGAATCACCCGGCATGACCGCGCCGGCCGCCGCCGGACGCGCGACCGTCGCCGGCGTGGCCGTCTCCCCGCCGCGCGCCGCGCGCCCATGCGCCACGACCCACAGCGATCCAATCCCGATGGCAACCCCGCTCGCGGCCAGCACGAGCGATATCGGCGATGCGCGCCGCGACACTCCGCGTACCGGCGGTGCGCCGGCAGGCGCGGCGGCCGGCGCCGGCGTCGTCGCCCGCGGCGCCGGTGTCCGCACCAGTGGGATCGGACTCCTTGGCGTCCGCGCCACGCCCGCGAGCTGCTCCTCCGCGCCGGTCCGCGCGAGCGCGATCAGCTGGCTCCGCGTCGAGTCGTCGAGCGCCGCCGGTGCCGCGCCGATCGCGCCCACAGCGTCTTCCACCGACGGCCACCGGTCCGCCGGCTCCTTCGCGAGCATGCGCATGACGGCGTCACGCAGCGCATCGGGACAGTCGGCACGCTCGATCGGCGGCAGCGGCTGATGCACGTGCGCGTACATCATCGCCATGGCCCCGCCGCCCTGGAACGGCGGCTTGCCGGTGAGCATCTCGTACGCGACCACGCCCAGCGAATACTGATCCGAGGCCCCGCTCACCGGCCCGGCTGTCACCTGTTCCGGGCTCATGTAGGTCGGCGTCCCCACCGCGAGCCCCGTCGTTGTGAGCTGCTCCGACTCGGCCACCTTGGCGATGCCGAAGTCGGTGACCGCTACCCAGCCCTCTTCGTCGATCAGCATGTTGCCGGGTTTGATGTCGCGGTGCACGACGCCGTGCCGGTGGGCGTAGCCGAACGCGCTCGCCACTTGCCCGAGGATCGCCTGCACCATGGGGATCGGCAGCGGACCCAGCTCGCGAACGATCGTGTCGAGCGGGCGGCCGTTGACGTACTTCATCACGAAATAGAGCAGCCGGTCGGTGTGCCGGACCGCGTAGATCGGGATGATATTGGGGTGGCTGAGCGCGGCCGCGGTCCGGGCCTCGCGCGTGAAGCGTTCGACGCCGTCGCCCGCCGCAAGCGCCGGCGACATCACCTTGATCGCCACCTTGCGATCGAGCGCGATGTCGTGCGCGAGATAGACCGTGGCCATACCGCCGCGGCCGAGCTCGCCCATGATGTCGTAGTGGCCGACGGTGTCGGCGCGGAGTGCCGCCAATTCCTCCGAGTCGGCGGCGGGCGCGGCGGCGCTCACGCTGGCGCCGCAGGCGGCGCAGCGGCTCAGGTCTCGCGGATCGAGGGCGGCCCCACATCCGGCGCAGGTGGTCGCGGGCATTGTCGCTCGAAAGAGGTGGCACCGGCGCGCGCCGAAACGTCGTGCCGGCGCAACGCGTCAGGCGTCGGCGCGACGCCCGTGGGCCGGCGAACCTCCACATGGCGGCAGCCCCAGGCGACCGTGATGCCGCCCGAAGCCGTTGTAGACAATGCGGTTTGATTCAAGGACTCAAAATTTGCCGGCTCGGATCGGAGTGTCGCAGTTCACCATCCGTGCCACTCACCGGGCGGCCCGCGCTAGATGCCCCACACGCCGAGGGTATCGATCACCTGCGCCAGGCTCCGCGCGAGGCTCGGGTACGACGCCTCGAACTGCACGAACGCGTGCTCCAGCCGGTCCCGGAGTCTTGCATCGGGTGACTCGCTCGCGAGCACGCCGCGCACGTCGGCCTGCAGTTGCTCGAGCATCGTGCGGGTGCGCTCGTCCACCGCCGGCGTGCTCGCGAGCTCCGCGTGCAGCCGCTCGAGTGTGCCGCGCAATTCGTCGCGGTTCATCGCGCGACCCCGTTCGTGATGAAGGTGTGCATGCCGGCAAAGGTATCATGCCGTCGGGCGGCACGCTGGGCGGCGGCGCCATGTCCGCGCTTTCCCGGCTGTTTCCGCGCGGGCCTCTCGAGCTCGGCGGCCGGGTTGGCCCGGCGCGAACCGTTGACAGCTCTTGGGCCATATCTTACGATATATCGCGCACAATTACTCCAGATATACAGAGGGTAGCACCATGACCAAGCAGCGTGACGATTGGGGGTTCGGCGATCTCTTCGCCGGCTGCGGCCCCGGCCCATTCGGCTTCAACTGGGGCGCAGGCTGGGGCGCTGGCGCCCGGAGGAGCGGCCGTCCCCGCGGGCAGATGTTCGAGTCCGGCGAGGTGAAGTTCGTCATCCTCCGCCTCCTCCGCGAAAAACCGCGCCACGGCTACGAGATCATGAAAGCACTCGAGGAGCGGATGCGCGGGCACTACACACCATCAGCCGGCACCGTCTATCCCACCCTCCAGATGCTGGAGGATCAGGGCTACGTGCGCGCGGTGGAAAGCGAGGGCCGCCGCGTCTATCACATCACGCCCGAGGGCGAGCAGTTCCTCGACGAGCACCGCGACGTGATCGAGGAGATGTTCGATCGGGTGCGCGATACGCTGCGCGACGTGGCCGGCGGCTCGATGGGTGAGCTCAACTCCGCCTTCGCGCGCCTCGCAGCCGTCACTTACAAGCGGGCCTGGCGCCGCGGGCCCGACCACCCCTCGATCCTTCGCGTGGTCGAGATCCTCCGCCGCGCTACCGATGAAATTGAGCGCGAATGGGAGCGCCCGGCCGAGGCGGCCGGCGCCGCGCCGGCGCCGGGGGGCCACGAAGGCGGTCATCCCGAAGGCGGTCAGCCCGAAGGCGGCGAGAGGAGCGCGTGATTTTCATGGACCACATGGGCGGGTGGTGGATCCTCTTCTTCGTGATCCCCTTCTGGTTCATGCGCCCGCGCTACTGGCGCCGGCGCTCGCGGGACTGGGACGATGACGACCGCGGCGCCTCCCGCGAGCGTGAGCGCAACCTGGACCGACTGGATCAGGCCGTGCGCGCGCGGCTCGAACTCATCGATCAGCTCGACAGCCGCGTGGCGGAGCTCGAGAACCGGCTCGACTTCACCGAGCGGCTGCTGGCGCAGCGCATGCAGGACCCGGTGACGCCTTCACGAGTAGTAGCGCCGTAGCTGGTCGGCGACGCCGTCGAGGTCGGGAAAGAGTCGGCGCTCGTCGAGGCCGACGAGGTCGAGCTGGTCGCGGAGCCGCGACACCTCCCGCGCCGGCACCACGAACTTGGTGAGCGCCCCGCCGAGCCCGTGCTGCTCCAGGAAGCAGTCGAAGCTCTGCCGCTTGTCGGAGCAGATGGTGAAGGTGGCCGATTGCGCCGCAATCCGCGCGCTGATCGACGGCGGCTCGATCATGCAGGCGAATGCCTGCGGCCCCCGCATCCCGCCGAAGAGCGCCCACGGCGTGAACGGCCGGTCGCCCGGAAAGATGGTTTCCAGATCCTCGATCAGGAGCGCGAGCGCCGGAAATCCGAACCGCGCGTGCACCTGCTGCCAATCGAGGCGCCACACCGCTGCGTCGTTCCCGGCATCGCCGCGCGTCGCGAAGTGCGCCGCGACGAGCGGCGAATAGGTCCAGTCGAGCAGTCGCGTCGGCAGTCCATGGTGCTGCGCCTGGACCAGCAGCTCCCATTCGTTCGCCGGCGACGTGGCGAGGTAGGGGCGTGAGTAGCGGATGAAGTTGCGGAGGATATGCTCCTCCAGATTCGCCTTGCCGTGCGGCGGATGCACGCCGCCCAGCAGATCGAGGCTGGTGAAGAGCGGCCAGTCGGCATCGGCCGCGCCGCGATAGACGCCGGTGTCGCGCCGCCGGCCCGTCGCCGGGCTCGGTGCGGACGGCGTCACCTGATCGATCAGCTCGCCCAGGCTGTCAACGACGATTTCCGCGATCGCCACTCCGTTGCGCCTCCCCGATCCGCCGCGTGCGCTCCCGGTCGCAAGATACCGCCGGGCCGACCCTGTGCGCCCGCTCACCGCTCCCGCCGTCGGACCGGGGCGAGTGTGTCGGTGGAGGAGTGCCCGCGGATCGCGGCGCGGATGTCCTGTGCCCAGGCGTCCGCGTCGTCCGGCGGCACGAAGGACCAGCTCTCGGCCGACTGTCCGCTCCCCGCGCTGACCCGCACCCGCGCCCCGTCACGAGTCACCTCGTAGTAGCGGCGGCTCCGGGGCGTGATTTCGAGTCCGACCTTCTCGTTCTTGTGGATGAGCACCGATTGCTTGGTGACGATGATCGACGCCAGGCGGTCTTCCCATCCCCCGCCGTGCCGCCCTTCGCGGTAGGTGTAGCGGAATCGGAGATTGTCCGCGCGGTGGAGGAGGCCCTCGGACCCCAGCGCCTGCTGCCGGGCGGCGCTCAGGCGGCCCGTCTCCTGGCGACATGCCGGCGCGACGATCACGGCGGCCAGGAGCAAGTACCTGAACCGTGTCGATCTTGCTCTCACGCACAGCCCCCCTGCTCGAGTCCGCGCAGGCGCAGCACCAACAGATCCCGGCGTACAATGTCCTCCGCCGAGCGGGCCAGCGCGGCGGGGTCGTCAGCCCGGCTCACCAGCCGGCCGGCGAGTGCGTCGCCCTGCCCCGACGCAAGGAACACCACCAGCTCGGCCGCGCGCTCGGGCGTCACGTCGCGACCAGACTCGAAAATCTCGCGGAACCACGGCATCCACCGCCGCCCATCGGGCGACTCGAGGACGTGCTCGGCCATGGCCGTGCGCACGGTGCCGGGCTCGATCGCGAACACCGCGACACCATGGGGGGCGTTCTCGACGGCAGCGATCTCGGTGAGCCGGATGAGCGCCGCCTTGCTCGTCGCGTAGGCCGAGAAGTACGGCAGTCCGCGCGTGCCGGCCCCGCTCGCGATGTTGACGATGCGCCCGCGCCGGCGGGCGATCATCCGCGGCAGCACCTCCCGCATGCAGAGCATCGGCCCGCGAAGATTCACTTCGACGCAGCGCCACCAGGCGTCCGCCTCGTTCTCCGCGAGCGGGCCCAGCGGCGATGGCGCGCCGGCGTTGTTCACCAGCAGCGTGATGGGCCCGAAGCTCGCCTCGACGCGGTCCATCAGCGCTGCGACCGCGCTGGCGTCGGTGACGTCCGTCGCGTGCGCGAGCGCCCGCCCTCCGGCGCGCTCGATGTCCGATACGGTGGCCTCGAGCTCGGCCGCCGAGCGCGCGGCAACCGCCACCGCGGCGCCGGCCGCGGCGAGCGCCGTTGCGAACGCGCGCCCGAGACCCCGGCCGCCGCCGGTCACGACGGCCACCTGGCCGGTAAGATCGGGCCGTTCGGCCGCCGGATTGTGCGCCGGCTCGGCCGTCACTCAGCCCAACCGGGCCGCGAGCCGGCTCGGAAGGTTCCTGAGCCGGAATCCGAGGAAGAGCTGGAGCACGCCGTAGATGATGGCGTAGATGCCGAGCACCCATAGAATCGAGAGCGCGCCCGCGCCGGGGAAAAGCGCGATCAGGATGCCGAACGCGAGCGACGCGACGCCGACGAGCGCGAGGAGCCACTCGCCCGTGATCTCCCGCCGGAGCTGCACGGCGGCCGCGATCTCCATGATTCCGGTCACGATCGCCCATGCGGCGATCACGAAGACGAGTGCCAGCGCCGTGATGCCGGGCCAGATGAGCGCGATGATTCCGACGATGATGCCGAGGATCCCCGCAAGGAGCAGCCCGCCCCAGCGGCCGCGCGCGCCGGCCACGACCGCGAGAATCCCGTCGGCGAATGCGAACGCGCCGTAGACGAGCACGACGGCGGCGAGGGTAGCGGCGGGCCAGAAGAGGGCGGCGAGCCCGAAGAGTATGGCGACGGCGCCGCGCAGGGCGAGGACCCACCAATGCGATGCGGCGGACGCGAGTGTGAACATGGCCATGGAGAAACCTCCGACGTCAGTACGTCTCGCCGCCCTCCGGCTCGACCACGACCGCCGTCCCGTAGCAGAGCACCTCGGTGACGCCCGGCATTACTTCCGCCGCGTCGTACCGGACGCCGACCACTGCGTTCGCGCCGATCCGCTGAGCGCTGGCAAGCAGGATCTCGAACGCATCCGCCCTGGCCCGCTCGCAGAGCGAGGTGAGCAGCGTGATGTGGCCGCCCCAGAGCGTCTCTATCTTGGCGCCGATCGTGCCGAAGAGCGAGCGCGACCGCACCGTCACGCCGCGCACGACGCCCAGGTTCTGCACCACGCGGTGCCCCTCGATCTCGAACGTCGTCGTCGTCATCGTCTCGTTCATCGAGTCGCCTCCGGTGCATCGTTCCCGGCAACATACGGCCAGTGCCACGCCCAAGATTCGCTTCGTCGTACGCCCGACAACTTACGGCATGCCGCGCTGCGGCGCGACCGATATCCGGCGCCGCCGGTATCCGCCGGCATCGACGCGCAAGGGGCGCGACTCGCCAGCCGAGTCGCGCCCCTTGCTCCCCTGGTGGAGTGCCGCCGCCGCTACACCGGCTCCTCACGCAGGAAGCCGCCGCTCGCCACATCGAATATCCGGACCCGAACCACGATGCCGGCCCGCCGCTCGTCCACCATCCGCACCTTCACGATTCTGCGGTTTTGCGAGGGGCGGAGCAGCACCCAACTTCCCGCCGGTGCGGTCTCATCGATGCCGGCGCAGTCGCGCGGGCGGGGCTGATGGCCGGGTGGGCGGCCCGGCACCCACACCCGGCACATCCCGGGTGGCGGAAGTTGGCCCGGCGGAACCCCGAGGCTGGCGGCGTAGGTACGGCCGCGGTCTGGCTCCGGCGCCGGGCGGCGGGCGCTGGCGTAGCCGTGCGAGCAGCCGGCGAGCCCCGCCAGGAGCGCGGCGGCGGCGAGCCGCCTCTTGAGTTCGGCCATGGGCCCTCGCGAATTGAGGTGCAATCCCGCGCACTTTCAGGCGTGCGGCCAGCAAGCGGAAGCGAGGGGGCAACTTCCATGCAATCCGGGGCGCGGCCCGGACCGCGGGCCGAACCCCGCCGAGTCCGGATCATGCGGACCTCCCGGCCGGCCGCCCCACGATAGCAGCGTGTGATCGCAGGCGGCCATCTGCGTCCCCAAGCCAGGCTGGCACCCGAATCTGCCAGGCCGGCGGATGCTTCATTGGCCCAGGCCAGGCAGTTGTTACCCGGAGGTGCGACCATTTCGGCAACTCGGCAATCGATAATCCACCGGCCCGTGGATGGGTGGGTGACCCCGGT
This sequence comes from Gemmatimonadales bacterium, assembly GCA_036279355.1. Lineage (NCBI taxonomy): Bacteria > Pseudomonadati > Gemmatimonadota > Gemmatimonadia > Gemmatimonadales > Gemmatimonadales bacterium. Next base: position 50,057 of record DASUJH010000028.1, on the reverse strand, counting down.
CACTTCGCCCGGAGGGTCAATCCAACCGATTGTAAGCGGGGAACTTAAAGGGAGCCTCACCGGTTTCGTTCATCCGGTTTTGGTCGTCATGCAGACGCCGTGGAAAGGAAGCCCAGAGTGACGCAGCAGACTCGCCGGAAGCGGCGCACGGCCCGGCCGGCGCCGCTCAACCATGGTCTCGAGGATCAGCCCGAGACCCTGGACTTGTACCTCGATGATATCAGCCGAATCCCCCTGCTCACGCAGGAGGAGGAGCTTGCGCTGGCCCGCCGCGCGTTCCGCGGCGACGTGGCAGCGCAGGAGAAGCTGGCCCGGCACAACGTGCGGTTCGTGGTGTCGGTCGCAAAGAAGTTCCAGAATCGCGGCGTGCCACTGTCGGATCTGATCGGCGAAGGCAACGTCGGTCTCATGACGGCCGCCCGCAAGTTCGACCCGGACCGCGGCGTCAAGTTCATCTCCTACGCGGTTTGGTGGATTCGCCAGGCGATCCAGGCGTCGATTGCGCGGCAGGGCCGCACGGTGCGCGTGCCGCTCAACCGGACCGCCGACCTGAGCCGGCTCGCCCGCACCACGACGGTGCTGAAGGAGCGGCTGGGCCGGACCCCGACCGTCGAGGAGTTGGTGCGTGCCACCGGGCTCACGCCCGAGGCCGTGCGCTCGCTCGGCGCGCTCCACACCGAGGCGGTGCGGCTCGATCAGCCGGTGCGCGAGGGTGACTCGACCGAGCGGATGGAGCGTTTCTCGGTCGCGTCGGCAGACACCACGGACGCCGCGACGCTTTCGAACAGCCGTACCAGCGACATCGAGGAGGCACTGGCGACCCTGGCGCCGCGCGACGCCAAGGTGCTACGGCTCTACTTCGGCCTGGATGACGGCCGCGCGCGCACTCTCGAGGAGATCGGCCGCATGATGGGCGTCACCCGCGAGCGCATCCGCCAGCTTCGCGACCGCGCGCTCCGCCAGCTCAAAGAAGAGCAGGGCGAAAAGCTGAAGGATCTGGCTGCGTAGCCCATGTGAGCCGCGGCACGTCGTTGTCCCATCGCGGCCCCTTACCCTGGGGGCCGCGATTCTTTTTCAAGAGGAGCACGGCATTATGGCCCGCAGCGGACACCGCGCGCTCGACGACCGCCGATTCGATCGCCAGCAGCGCCACGAAACCCCCGATCAGCCCGGCGCCCACGGCTCCGAGCACATCGCCACCCCCACCGAGGCCGAGGACGAGGCGCGGCACCGGCTGGGCAAGACGGCCGAGCACGTGAGCGAGGATACGCCGACGCCGGACGAGCATCCCTAGGTTACTTTTGGGCCGCCTCTCGTCCGTGTTCCCGGTTTCGAGGTCGGCCCATGTCGCGCTCTCTCCCGCGGCCGTCCAAGCGTTTGCCCACACCGGCACCGCGCCGCGCGGGGACCGGCCTCCGGACGGCGGGCGGCCCCGCGCTGGTGGCCGCCATCGCGGTCGCCGTTCTCGTCATTCCGGCCTGGTGGCGAATCGATCCGCATCCCTTTCCCGATGCGGTCGAGTATGCGGCCGCGGCTCGCAGTCTGGCGCGGTCCGGAACCTATGCGATCCGGCTGCTCGGCCACTCCTACCCGCCACGCTATCCGTTCGGGCTTTCAGCCCTGCTCTCGCCGATCTACCTGTTCCCGGGCACGCACTTGAGCGACGGCGTGTACGGCGCCGTCGCATTCGGCGTCATCGGCACCGTCTGCGTGTACCTCCTGGCGCGCAGGATGGCCGGGCTCGCGGGCGGCATTGGCGCGGTGGCCAGCCTGCTCACGGTACCGGCCTACCTCGAGTGGAATCATGAAATCACCACCGAGACCGCGACCGCTGCAATCGTCTCCGCGGTCGCCCTCGGCCTCTTTCTCACGCGCACGGCCGAGCGGCGGAGCCGCCAGAGATGGGGCATGTTCGCAATCGGAGCGCTCTCTGGCCTGGGGATGCTGATTCGCCTGCCCAGCGCCATCGTTCCGCTTGCTGCAGCGCTCGCCCTCTGGTCCGATGAACGGCTCCGGCGCGACGCGGCGGGATGGCTGCTCCTCGGCGTAGGGCCGGCACTCGCCACGCTTGCGCTCGGCATCTACGACCTTCGGACCTTTGGCGCGGTGACCGCGACGGGCTACCGCTTCTGGGTCCCGTATTGGTACGGCCGGGACGGCATGACGTTTTCGTTCAGCTACGCCATCCATCTGCCGGGCGCCGCCGACCTGCCGCCAGCCACATCGTCCAACGCGGTGTTCTACCTCTGGACTGCTCCGCGCTCGGCGTTCTGTCTTGGTTTCCTGCTGCTCACCGCCGTGGGCGTGGCGATCGCCTGGCGCTCAAAAGACGCGCGAGTGCGGCTGGTGTGCCGCTTTGGAGTTGTGCTCGCGGTGCTCACGGTCGGTCTGTACCTGGTCTACTACTTCCAAAGCCTTCGCTTTATCGCGCCGCTGGTGCCGCTCGGGGCGCTCGCGATCGGAGTGAGCGCCGGCACGGGGTTCGACGCCGTGGTGTCCGGCTCGCGTCCGGGTGAACGGAGGCGCGTCGCGGCCGGGCTTGCGATCGGCGTCGTCTTGGCGGCGAGTCTCGCCGTATCAATTGGGCCTGCCTCGAAGCGCTGCTTCGCGTACCGGCGATACCTCCGCCACGACCACTCATTGGAGGAGTATCCGTACATCTCCGCCACCGCCGGGGCCTTCCGTGACGTCGCCGCACCCGGGAGCATCATCATCACCGATGCGCTGCCCACGCTGCTGGAAGACGCGGGTGTGCCGGCCGGCGTGCTCGTCGTACCGTTCCTCCGGAAAGGCTATTGGGCCGCGCCGGCTTTTCGGGCCGCCGGAACGTTTCTCGAACGAACGGACGAGATCCGCCGCGCGGTGGACGCGGGGCATCCGGCGTACACGGACTCGTACAGCATGGGGAAGTTCGTGCAGCGCCCGGATTCGAACGCCGACTTCGTCCGGGCGCTGGCTCGGTTCAGGCGTGAGCCGGTCGGACGCCGTGGGCCGGTGACGATCTACCGGCTGCGGTAAACGAAGCGCGGCGTTAAGCCGTGGCGCCCTCGAGCCGAATCGGGAGCCGCCGCACGCGCCGGCCGGTCGCCCGGAAAAGCGCATTGGCCACCGCCGGCGCGATGAGCGGCGTCGCCGCCTCGCCGATGCCGCCGGGGGGCCGGTCGCTGTCCACGAAATGCACCTCGACGGCCGGCATATCGGGCAGGCGCAGCAATTGGTAGTCGCCGAAATTGCCCTGCTCGACCCGGCCTCCCGCGAGCGTGATCTCGCCCTTGAGCGCTGCCGTGAGCCCGAAGACAATGCCACCCTCGATCTGCGCGGCGGCCGTGTCGGGGTGCACGACGGTGCCGCAGTCCACTGCGCACACCACGCGCTTCACGCGGACCGTCGTGCCCTCCACCGTCACCTCGGCGATCTGTGCGAGCGCAGTGTCGTACATCTCGGCCGCCGCGACGCCGAGCGCCTGATTGAGACCGTTGGACGAGGCCCAGCCGGCCCTGGCCGCGGCGAGGTCCAGCACTGCAGCCAATCGCGGGTGGTCGCGCAGCAGGTCCCGCCGAAATGCGAGCGGGTCCGCTCCGCCCGCATGTGCCAGCTCGTCGATGAAGCTCTCAGTCACGAACACGTTCTGGGACTGACCGACGGAGCGCCAGAATCCGACGGGCACGCCGACCTCGGCCATGACGTAGTCGACCTCGAAATTAGGAATCGCGTAAGGAAGGCGAACCGCCCCCTCGACCGCGCTGCCGTCCACCCCGTGCTTGAGCGGGCCGAAGTGGTGCGCTGTCCACGCGGGGAAGTGCTGCGCGAGCCACCCGGGGATGTATCCGGGGACAAAACCCGGGGAGAAACGCGACATGATCGACGGCGCCACGATCCTGTGCTGCCAGGCTGCCGGTTTACCCGCGGCATCGAGGGCGCCGTGCAACTGGTGATAGGTCGCGGGGCGATAGTGATCGTGCCGGATGTCGTCCTCGCGCGACCAGATGACTTTGACCGGCGCGCCGACCGTCTTCGAGATCTGCACCGCCTCGCGTACCGGTGCATCCTCGACTCGACGGCCGAAGCCGCCGCCCAGCAGCGTGGTGTGCACCGTGACCTGCGAGGGCCTGAGCCCGGCGGCGCGCGCGGCGGCCTCGCGCGCGCCGTCGCCCATGCGCACGCCCGATTGATACTGGGTCGGGACCCATACCGTGCAGTGGTCGCGGCCCACGTCGGCCGTGCAGGTGGTTGGCTCCATGGTGGCGTGCGCCAGGTACGGCAGCTCGTAGATCGCCTCGATGCGCCGAGCGCCGCCCGCGAGGCCCGCGGCGACATCGCCCCGCCGCTTGGCGGGCACGCCCGGGTGCGTTGCCAACTCGACGAAATGTCGCCGGATGCCAGCGCTGTCGGTGGTCGCGAGCGCTCCTTCGTCCCACTCAATGCGGAGCGCGCGCCGCCCTTGCATCGCCTGCCAGTAGCCAACGGCGACGACGGCGACGCCCGAATCGATCCGCACCACGTGGCGCACACCGGGTACCGTGCGCGCTGCCGAGTCGTCCACGCGACGCACCTTGCCGCCGAACACGGGACAGCGTTCGACCACCGCGACGAGCATCCCCGGCACTTTCACATCGATGCCGAATATCGCGCGGCCGGTGACCTTGTCGGGAAGATCGAGCCGCGGCAGCGACTGCCCGATCAGGCGGAAATCGCGCGGGTGCTTGAGCGTGACGGTGGCGGGCTCCGCCAACGCACCGGCGCTGGTTGCCAGCTCCCCGTACCCAGCCGAGCGGCCGGTGGGCGGGTGGAACACGCGGCCGCGTTCGGTGCGACACTGGTCCGGCGGCACGCCCCATTCGCGTGCCGCCGCGAGGACGAGCATTGCGCGCGCCTTGGCCGCCGCCGTGCGAAGCGGGAGCCATGCGGCGCGGACGCTGTTGCTCCCGCCGGTGCGCTGGTCGCCGGCGAGCGGATTGATGTATGCCGGACCGGCTGGCGCGGAGTCGAACCGCACCATCGACCAGTCGGCATCGAGTTCCTCGGCGACCAGCATCGGAAGCGACGTGGTGACGCCCTGGCCCATTTCGGAGCGGTCCACCACGACCATGACGATTCCGTCCGGCGTGAGGCGGATCCATGCATCGGGCGCGAACGGGGCGCCGGTGCGTGGCGGATCGGCGTCGATGGCCTGCCCGCACCCGTCGAGGTACACGGCGATGGTGAGACCGACGCCGGCGGCGAGGCCCGCCTTGAGGAGGTCTCGCCGCGAGATCGAAGAGGTGCCCTGCGGCGCGTCAGCCACGCGAGCCCTCCCCGGCCGCCCGGTGAACTGCCCGGCGGATCCGCTGGTATGTGCCGCAGCGGCAGAGATTGCCCTGCATCGCCGCGTCGATCTCGGCGTCGGTGGGCGCTGGCGTGCGCCCGAGCAAGGCGGCCGCGCTCATGATCTGCCCTGACTGGCAATACCCGCACTGCGGCACCTGCTCCGCCAGCCAGGCACGCTGCACGGGGTGGCTGCCGTCGGGCGAGAGGCCCTCGATCGTGGTGACTGCCTTTCCCGCGACGCCGCGCATCGGGAGCTGACAGCTTCGCACCGGCACGCCGTTCAGGTGCACGGTGCATGCGCCGCAGTACCCTGCGCCGCAGCCGAACTTGGTACCGGTGAGCTCTAGTACGTCACGCAACACCCAGAGGAGCGGCATGTCGTCGGGCACGTCGAGGGCGTGCGACGCGCCATTGATCGAGCACGCGATCATGGGGTGGCTCCCGCCGGCGTCCGGACACCAGCGGCCGTCCCCTCGGCGGCCGGCGCACGGGCACGGCGGCGCTGCATCGGCCGCGCGACGAGGTACTCCACTACGCCGCCGAACACGACCCGGTCCATCACCTTGTCCACCCGCCGCAGCATGCGCTCGCTGATGACCGCGCGCAGCGCCCGGCGTGGACCCGCCAGCATTCGGCGGCGATGATCGTTGCGGAACCAGATGTGGTCTCGCAACTCCTTGTCGTCCTGCGCGAGCCCGTGCTTTGCGGCGAAGTGGCGCGCGCTTGGCTCGAGCCAAGCGTTGCTCCAGCGGAGGAGGAAAAAGGGCACGTCCATCCAGGCGAGCGGCGGCGGGACCAGTTGCGTCACGACCGACGCGGGCTCGAAGTACACCGAACCGCCCGCCTCGCGCGCCGCCATGCAGAAGTCGAGGTGATCGTAGAACGAGAGGAGCTGCTCGTCGAGCGCGCCGGTGCGGCCGAGGAGTTCTCGGCGGACCAGCATGCAGTGGAACTCGACCAGGTCGATCGGCTCGCGCCGTAGCTCGGGCAGAACATCCGCGACGAGCCGGTCTACCTGGCGGTGCACCTCGTGCAGCCGGCGGCCGCCGTCGTCCACGATGCGCAGCTCGGCCCCCGCGGTGTGGACGACGACCGGCTCGCCGCTCGCGCCGTCAGCGCCGAAGCAGTAGAGCGGACCCACGACGGCGGCACCGGTCTCGTCGGCGCAGCGGAGGAGCGAGGTGAGCCAGCCGGGCTGCACGAAGACGTCGTTGTCCACGAAGGCGATGTAGGGCGTGCCGGCGTAACGCGCGCCGATGTTGCGCGCCTCGTTCGAGGTGAGATAGCGCTCGGTGCGCACCAGGGTGAAGCGGCGCGCTGCCGCCTGCGTCTCGAGGTACTGCCGCAGGGCGGGCGGCGAGTTGCCGTCGACGTACACCAGATCGAAGGGAACGGCGGTTGCCGCGTAGATGCTCTCCAGTGAGGCGCGGGCCTTGCTGAACTGTTCCCGCGGCACCACAATGATCGTTACGCGCGGATCAGTCATGGCGATCTCTCCTTCATCCGGCGTGCCCGCCGGGGTGCGCCAACTCGCTTCGAGCGTACCATGGTCTCACCGGAGGTGACGGTCGTGGTCGTGCCGCGCGAGCGGTTCGACCGGACCCGGGCATCGCTTGACCGGCTGTACCAGACGACGCGGTGCCCGTTTGATCTCGTGTACATCGATGGCAATTCGCCGCCGCCCGTGGCGCGATACCTGGCCGCGGAGGCGGACCGCCGCGGGTTCGCGCTGCATCGGACCAAGTCGTACCTCGCCGGCAACGAGGCCCGGAACATCGGGCTCCGGTATGCCCGGACGCCGTACGTAGCGTTCATCGAGAACGATGTGCTGCCCGAGCCCGGCTGGCTCGAGGCGCTCACCGATTGCGCCGAGCGCACCGGCGCCTGGATCGTGGGGCCCATCGTCCACATCGGCCTCGGCGCGGAGCGTCGCATCCATGGGGCGGGCGCGGCCATCTCGATCGCGGAGTCGGGCGGGCGCCGCCGACTCGTGTACCAGGCACGGCTCGCCAACGCTCCGACAGCGGCAGCGGCCGGGCTCACCGCCCATCGCACCGATCTGATCAAGCCGTACTGCATGCTGGCGCGGCGCGGCGCACTCGACCGCATCGGACCATTCGACCAGTCGATCCGGTCCATATTCGAAGCGGCCGACGTGGCGCTCGCGGTGCAGGCCGCGGGAGGAACGGTGCACCTGGAGCCGCGCGCCGTGGTGACGCACACGGTGCCCCCGCCACTGCCGGCTTCGAGCGTGCCCTTCTTCCTGCTTCGATGGAGCGTGGCCTGGCTCCGCACGAGCCTCGAGCGGTTCGCGGGCAAACACCGGCTGCCGCTCGACGCGCCCGAGCTCCACATCGAGCACAACTGGCGCAGCTATCATCGCCGCCGGGTGCTCCCCGCCCCGCTCTTCGCGCTGCTCAGGAGGCATCCGTTTCTGTACGTCGCGAAGGCGGTCGATCGCGCGGTCTTCGACCTGCTGCTCGAGCAGACAGTGGTGCGGCGGCTCGAACGGCGACGCGCGGACGCGGGGTTCCCCTCGAGCTGAATCGTCCTAGCCCGCATCGGAGCCCTCCGGAAGCGACATCGGCTCGAGCATCCCCCGGTCCGCTGCTTCGCCGCCCGGCCGATGGGGCGCCGGGGTGCGCGACGGCGCGGCCTTCCGGGTTCGGAACGTGGCTTCGAGGAAGATCATCCGCTGCCGCATCCCTCCGAGCAGCCCGCCCATGACGTAGGCCGCGTCGGCCAGATAACGGATGCCCGCCATCGCGAGCGAACGCGCCGGACGCGCGAGCTCGAACCGCGGCACGACATAGCGGCCGGCAGCGGCGAGCGCCCCGCCGGCCGCGAACCACGCCGGCGTCGCGGCGCCCATGGCCACCCCCACCAGCGCGACCGCGAGGCAGAGATGGAACGCGTGAAAGCTGCTCAGGAACACCATGCCGGGCACCGGAAACGGCACGCCCAACACCCGCGCGATTCCGAACGTGCTGTCGTTGCGCTCGGAAAGGTCATAGCGATAAAACTCGAGCCGGTGCCGGGCGCCGTGCTTCCGGAACAGGTACGCGTGCCCGTAGCCGTAATGGAACCACTGTCGCGCGAGCCCGCGCAGCGTGTAGCGGTGGAAGTGCGTGACCCTGGCACTGGGCTCGAACCAGAGCTCGTAGTCGGCGCGGGAGAGCCGGATGCAGAGGTCGATGTCCTCGCCCGTGGCGCAGCGCGGGTCGAACCCGCCGACCCGCTGGAGCGCGTCCTTCCGAAATGCCGCGTTGGCGGTCGGAAAGAAGGCGTGGAAGACGCCGACGCCGTCTTTCGGCAGGTAGCCCCGACGGTAGCCGCATTTGGTGATGTCGATGATCATCCGGCCGCCTCGTCGCTCCGGCCCATCCGCATGAGCGTCTCGCCGACGCAGAACTGCTCGACCAGACTGCCGGCACGCGCCTCCGAAAGCATTTCGCCTCCCACCGCGCCGATGTGCGGGTTCAGATAAAATGGGCGCACCATCCGCTCGACCCAGTCCGGCTCCGCTCGGCAGTCGTCGTCGCTGAAGAGGATCACATCGCCGATCGCCTCGGCGATGCCGCGGTTCCGGGCGGCCGGAATGCCCGGCGTGTGCTCGACCACCATCCGGAGCGGCAGCCTGGCGCGGAACTCCTCCCACACCGGCGCGTAGCTCCGGGTGGAGTTGTTGTCCACCACCAGCACCTCGTCGGGCGCGAGCGATTGGCCGACGAGCGACGCGAGCAGCACCCCAAGCATCTCGGGGCGATCCTTCGTTACCACCACGACGGAGACACGCAACCGCTCCGGCTGACTCATGTGCGGATCTCTCCGAGATAGCCGATTGCGCCGGGCACGAGCTCGGCGAGGTCCGGCTCCGCGCCCGCGCCCGCACTCTCCATGGCGGCCAGCAGCGGCTCGAGCGCGCGCGGGAGCGGCGTCGCCTGCGCGGCGAGCGCGCGCGCCACGGCCCGCGGCGTGAGCGGGTACACGATCTCGCCGCCGGGTGCGGCCGCGCGGTTGATCGCCACGATCTGCGCGGTCTTCCAGAACACCCGGAGAAAATCCCGATTGCCGAGCTTGTACACGGCCGGGTCGGCGAGGAGGTGGGCGAACGCGACTTCCTCGGCCGCGAGAAAGTCGCGGATGAGCACCGTCCACGCTGGAGGCGCCGATGCGGCGAGCGGCGTGCCCAGGAGGCACCGCTCGGGCATCGCAGCGAGCGCGAAGGCGTCGGGGTTGCCGGGCCGCCAGAGAATCGACTGCCAGCTCTTCTCGAGGTCGTCGGGGTCGAGCTGAAAGGCGGCCGCCGCAAGAAGCAGGAACAGGCGAATCCGATGCCGCGCGGTCGGCGCGTGCGCCTGGTGCAGCGCGAACGCACGTTGCATGAGCTCGAGCGACGGTGGTCGCGATGGATCGGCCGCGAGAAGCAACACCAGCTCGTCCGGGCTGAAGTGGACGCCGGTGACGAGGTGCGCGCCCATGAGCGCGCCGCCCCACTCCCGCTCGATCGAGCCGACCAGCCTCCGCGCATCGTCGACCGCCGCCGGCCCGAACGGCTCCTCGCCGGCGGGCGCATCCACACGCACCGGGGCTTCGGTCGCGCGGCGGGCGAGCGGGTGCGCCTCCAACTCGCCGTAGAACCGGTCGAGGCGCTCGAGCAGAAACGCAGTCGTGTCCTCGATGATCCTCGGGTCGCGGGGCCGGAACCGCCGAGCCTGGAGCGCCTCCAGCCGCTCGACCAGCGCGCGCCCGGACGGCGCCAGCGCGTCCCTTGCCGCGCGCAGGGCGTCGGCGCGACTGAACGTGAGCCGCCGGCGCGTGATGCCGTCCATCGCCTTCATGCACTCGCTCACCGCCTTGTAGCAGACGTTGTTGCGGGTGACGGTCTCGGCGCTGTGCCGGCGGGGCCCGAAGAGGCGCCACGCGAACAGGCCCCACCAGACCTTGGTCTCGGCCAGAAGGCCGGGATCGAGCGCGTCGCGGTCTGGCGCCGGGAGCTGGCGCACGTAGTCCCGCCCGTGGACCAGCTTCCAGGTGGCGCGCCCCTCCGCGAAGCGCAGCCGGAAATGATCGTCGAGCTCGATCTGGCGCCGGAACCAGGCATCGTCGAGCAGCTGGATGTGCGAGTCGAGCAGCCGTGTGGCGCGGGACAGGCCGTCGTAGGCCTTCATGAGCTCGGCGCGGTCGCGCGCGGTGAGGCCCTCGTGGATCACCAGAAAATCGACGTCGCTCACGAGCGGCAGGATTTCGCCTTTGGCGCTTCCGCGCGTGAGGTACACCGCGCGGACGGCGGGGTAGCGGCGGAAGATGCGGACGGCGAGCCAGGTCACCGCACCGTAGACCCCGCGGTACGCGTGCAGCAGCGGAGGCACGGAGGTGGCCAGCACGAAGCGCCGGACCGCCCGGCGCGCCGGTCCCGCGTCAGCCGCCGCCGTCATGGAGCATCCGCTGGTAAACCGCCTCCACATTGGCGCCGGTGCGGTCCCAACTGTAGTTGTCGGCGACGTGCCGCCGCGCCGCCGCGCCCAGCGACTCGGCGAGGGCGGGCTCATCGAGGAGGTGGAGCACCGCGCGGCCAAAGGCAGCGGTGTCGCCGTCGGGGACGAGCCACCCGGTGCGGCCGTGCTCGAGCACGGCTCCCGAGCCGGCGAACGATACGATCGGCCTTCCCGCCGCCATGTAGTTGAGCAGCTTCTGCGGCACGCCCGCACAGTGGGTGCGCGGGTTGAGGGCGACGTCCGCGGCGGCGAGCTGCCCGGGAATCGCGCGAAAATCGGACGGCACGGTCGCGATCCCGTCTCGAACGCCGAGCGCCGAGGCGAGCTGGTCGTACTGCTCCAGCGACGCACTTCCGACCACGAGAAGGCGGGCGTCGTCCCGCGCGTCCACGACGGTGCGGAACGAGCGCACCAGCAGGTCGATGCGCTGGTAAGGCGCGAGATTGCCGGTGAAGATGAGCTCGGGCCCGTGGCGTACGGCGCGGGGCTCCGCGCGGCGCGCAACGCTGTGGTGCTCGACCGCCATGGTGAATGCGTCCAGCTCGACACCGTTCGGCACTACCGAGACGCGGCCGTCGGGCGTCGCACCCGAGTCCACCAGCATCGTCCGGATCTTCTCGCTTACCGCGATCACATGGTCCGCGCGTCCGGGGAGCAGCCGGTCGAGCAGGCGGCCGACCGACCGCTTGAGGCGATCGGGCACGCCGAGCGCATAGTAGGGCAGCTCGGTCTCGAGCAAGGTATGCGCATCGTAGACGATCGGTACCTGGCGGTGGCCGCGGGCGCACCGCGCGACGAGGAGGCCCTCGTAGTGATGTGCGTGAATCACGTCGAACGGCATCGCGGCCAGCAGGCGCCGGAGCGCCAGGACCAGCATCGGGTCCATGACGAGCAGCTTGCCGCAGCTCGGGCCCGGCGAAAGCGATCGATAGCCCGGCACCCCCGGCGTGCGGTGCACCGTAAACGGCAACGCTTCGCCACCGACACCCAGATGGTAGGTGACCACGTGCACGTCGTGGCCCCGCCGCGCGAGCGCCTCCGCCATCCGGTGGATGCGGATGGGCGTGCCGCGGGGGCACGGCAGCGGGCACGCGGCTACCATCGCGATGCGGTATGGGCGGCTCATGGCGAGCTCCGGACCGCACTACCGGTGAGCAATGTCGCGATGAGCGATGCGTTGCCTTCGGAGTCGGGGCCGAGTCGGAGTTCGTAGGCGGTGCTCCGGCGGGCCAGCGCCGCCGCGGCGCGGAGGCGCGACCAAAGGACCGGCGCGTGGCGCATCACGTCGCCAAGATCGAGGTGCAGCAGGTACTCCAGCAACTGCGGCACGCCGCGGCCCGCGACGCAGGAGCCGAGCAGCGCGGCCAGCCCTGCGAACCGCGACCGCTTCACCAGACCCGCCTCGCCCGCGCCGACCCGGCGCCCGATGCAGATGATGCCCGGCGCCGCATCGCCCGCGATGCGGTCCGCGTAGTGGCGCGAGTCGATCAGCACCTTGGGCCCGTGGCGGGAGCGGCGGAACGGCTGCAGAAAGCGATCGGGCACGGTGAGGGGCGTGCCCTGGACCACACTGAGCCGAACCGGAAAGGGGTGCAGGCGGCCGCGGCGGCAGACGAGCGGCACCTCCTCTGAAAGCAGCCGAAAGCCTTCGCGCTCGAGCAGCGCCATGGCCAGCGTCGTCTTGCCGCCGCCCGACGGGAGCACGCAGAGCAGTGCGCGGCCCTGATACACCATGCCCATGGCGTGGATGCGGTGGAGGCCCCGGCGGTCGAGCGCGTCGCCCACCCGGGTCATGACGAGCAGATAACACTTCTCCTGGAGCAGGTCGCGATCGAGGCTCCACACGTCGGCGTGGCCGGCCCTCATGTCATAGGCGACGAGCGCGAGGCGGCCCGAGTCGTAGAACCGCACGTGGCCGGCACGATAGACCGTCGCGTCCTTGGTCCGGAGCAGCCGGCGTGCATCCGGCGGGATCCGCTCGTAGGGAGGAGCCGATACAGTGAGGCGAACCTCGATAGTGGGCATCAAGCCCGCCGCGCCCACCGCGCCGTCCGGCAGCTCTCCGGCCGGCGCCCCCGGGTCGAGAAAGAGCGCGAAATCCGCCTCGACCCGCCGCAGGCACTCGGCATCGTCCGACGTGACGGCGGCCCGCACGCCGTGGAAGGCGAACTCGAGTCGCTGGGCGGTGTGCGCCGCCACCGGGAGTGGATTCACGCCGCTGCTTCTCCGGGCACGATGAGCGGCTCTGCCAGCCACGCGGCGTTGCCCCTGATCAGGAGGATCGCGAGCAGTAGCTCGGAGCCGACCGTGGTCCACGCCGCGCCGATCGGCCCCCAGCGCGGAATCGCGATCAGGTTGGCGGCGATATTGAGCGCCACGCACAGGCCGAGCCGCTTCGCAACCTGCCGCTCGCGGCAGATCGCCTGCGACACCATGATCGCGATGCTGTCCACATACAGCAGCGGCACCGAGAGGATGAGCACGCGCAGGAGCGGCGCGGCGTCACCGTACCGCGCGCCGAACGCGAGCCGCACGATCCAGTCCGCCGCCACCGCGACGATCAGCACCACCCCCACGCCGATCCAGCCGGCCCCGGCGAGCGCCCGCCCGGCGTAGGTCTTGACCCCCTCCCATTCGCGCCGCGCGGCCATCGCCGCGAGCATGGGGAAGAGCACGGTATTGAGCGGACGAATCGCAAAGCGCGTCGCCTCGAGCAGCTTGTACGCCGCCTGGTAGCTCGCCACGTCGGAGTAGGAGCCGAGGAACCCGAGCATTACAGTGTCCAGCCGGGCGAGCAGGAGCGCCAGCACGCCCACGGCGAACAAGCCGAACGACCCCGCTGTGACCCGCTTCGCCACCTCCGGTCTCCAGAGCAGCCGCACGGGGCCGAGCCGGCGCCGCACGATCACGTAGCCGACGAGCACCAGCAGCGCGTTTGCCGCGATGTGGGCCATCAGGATGGCGCGGAACCCCAGGTCGGCGTGGATCACGAGCAGAATCAGCCCGACGAGCGCGACGCGGCAGCATACCCCGGCGACGGCGTTGTGCATGAGGCGCTGGATGCCGACGAACAGCGAGCCGAAGCTCAGGTACAGCTCTTCCAGCGCGATGTAGACCGAGGTGAGCAGCATGACCGGCAGCAGCGCCGGCCGCGTGAGCCAGATGAAGACGTTGACGAGCGCGAAATAAAGCGCGAACAGTGGCAGGCGAAACGAGATGACGTCCGAGACCGCGCGCAACGCCTGGTCGGGGTCGCTCGCCGCGGTGCGGACCAGCGAGCGATGGGTGCCCAGCTCGGTGAAGAGCACCGCGGTGCCGGCCAGCGTCGCCGCGAAGAAGAACTCGCCCATCGCGGACTTGTCGAGATACCGCGTGAGCAGCGCGAGCGTGACGTAGCTCGCGAACTTGTAGAACAGGTGCGAGCCGAACGCCACGCCCATATTCTCCGCCGCCTTGGGCCATCGGCCCCCTCCCGACGCGCTCATACGAACCGCGCCACCAGGTCCCAGTACGCGCCGGTGCCGCGGTCGAGGGCGCGCTTTGCGGCTCGGGCGAATCCGCTCGCGAGCAGCTCGTCGCGAAAGGGAAGCGGGCCGCCGTGCAATAACTGGCGGTCGGGGGTGCAGCGGGCTTGCTGCACTTCGCGCCGCCGCGACGCCACCGCAGGCAGATGCCGCACGGTCCAGCTGGCAGCTCGGCACCACTCGGGCAGCCATCCCTTTGCCGCCGCCGCCGCGAGCTGTGCCAGCTCGTACACGGCGAGCGCGGGGGTGAGGAGGAGCAGGGTCTGCCACTGGTAGTGCTTGAGGAGCACGAGCCAGCGATTGCGGATCAGGCAGTACACGCGGGCCGAGGCATACGCCCCTCCCGGACGGATGGACAGCCCCGGCGTGCCGTCGAGGTGATAGCCGCGCGCGGACGAAACGGCGAGGATCTCGTGCCCGGCAAGCCGCGCGCGGACGCCGAAGTCGTGGTCCTCGTAGTTGAAGAAGAAGCTCTCGTCGAACGGCTGCTTCATGCCGAGCCGGCGCCGGTCGACCAGAAAGCAACTGGTGACCAGCGAGCCGATGCGGCGGGTCGACGTCGGCACCGATGCGTCCGGCCAGCCTGCGTGGTGCAGCGTCATCCCGCCCAGAAAGTGGCACTCGGCGCCGTCGAACTGGACGAGCTCCGGCCGATCATCGTAGAGAATTCTGGGCATCGCGATCGCCGCACGCGGAGCGGCATCGAGTGCGGCGGAGAGCGCTGCGGCGGTCCCCTCGGCCAGGACGACGTCGTTGTCGACGAACAGAATCCGGTCGTGGGCCGCGGCCTCAAACGCATGATTCCGCGCCGCGGCCGGACCATCGTTGCGCATGCGCTCGCGCACCCGCACCGCAGGGAAGCGGTCGCGTACGAGGCGGAGGCTGCAATCGCTCGACGCGTTGTCGACGAGGAGGATTTCGGCGATACTGTCGCCCTGCGCCTTCACGGCTGCCAGCGAGCGCTCGAGATAACGCTCGCCGTTAAAATTGATCACGCAGGCCGTGAGACTCTCGGACACGCGACCTTCCTCCGAGTGATGAGGCCGGCGCGACCCCGCTACCCTGTGGCTGTGGCAGGGTTGCCACGGATCAGCGGGCATTCTTCCGTAAGCGGCGCGGGAACAAGGAACGCATCGTTTTGGCAAATCGCGTACCCCCGCCGGCCCGAATACGCAACCAGAACGTCGAGACGATTACCTGAGCGTACGCTCACGCCCTGAATGACCCTCAGCCATCTCACCCGACAGGGGGCGGGCCAGCTCCAACGGCTCTGCTCCACGGCCCACCGCGTCGTCGATCGCGCCCTCCGCCCCGGTACACCGCTCCTCGCCTCCGCCCCGCGCGCCGCCTCGAGCCGCCCGCCGGCCGACTCAGCACGCCTTGCGATTCTCCAACGGTGCGAGGCCCACCTGGACGGCGACGTCCTGCCGTTCTGGACCCGCTGCACCTGGGATGAGGCCGATGGGGGGCTTCGTCACCCACCTCGACCGGCGCGGCGACCGTCTCGGAGTCGCGGACAAATACCTGGTCATGCAGGCGCGCATGATTTGGGTGCTCGCGGCCGCGCATCGCCACGGCCTCGTCATGCACGGGTGCCTGGAGCGGGCGGGAGACGGCGTGCGCTTTCTCATTGAGCGCATGTGGGACGCCGAGCGGAGCGGGTTTTACTGGGCGGTCGACCGCGGCGGACGTGTGGTGGACGCGCGCAAGCGGACGTACGGCCATGCCTTTGCAATTTCGGGGCTGACGGAATATGCGCAGGTCTCGGGCGACCGGGAAGCGCTCGCCTGGGCGGAGCGGACGTTCGATCTGCTCCGCGAGCGCGCGGGCGACGGTGCGCTCGGGTTTCGGGAGCAACTCGATGGCGCGGCCGGTGCCATCGAAGATGATGCGACGTGCAAGGCGCTTGATACGCACATGCACGTGATGGGGGCGTTCAGGGCGCTGGCCGAAGCTTCGGAGAGCCCGGCGCACCGAGCTGCCCTCGAGGTGCTCCTGCGCCTGCTGATCACCAAGGCAATCGACCGGGCATGGTGGACCACGCGCTGGTCCAGGCCGGTTAGCCTCCCGCGCTCGCGAGCAACCGCCGCTCCGCCCCTGGGAGCATTCGCCCCTCGGCATCTATTACCCCCATGCGGCCGAGCCACGCCTCGAACTCGGGCGCCGGGCGCAGCCCGAGCAGGCGGCGAAGGTAGAGTGCGTCGTGAAATGACGTGCTCTGGTAGTGGAGCATCACGTCGTCGGCGCCCGGCACGCCCATGATGTAGGTGCACCCTGCCGCGCCGAGCAGCGTGAGCAGCGCGTCCATGTCGTCCTGGTCCGCCTCGGCGTGATTGGTGTAGCAGACGTCGCAGCCCATCGGCAGGCCGAGCAGCTTGCCGCAGAAGTGGTCCTCGAGCCCGGCGCGGATGATTTGCTTGCCATCGTAGAGGTACTCGGGGCCGATGAAACCGACAACGGTATTCACGAGGAGCGGCGCGTAGCGCCGCGCCACCCCGTAGGCGCGCGCCTCCAGCGTCTGCTGGTCCACGCCGTGGTGCGCCGAGGATGACAGGGCGCTCCCCTGCCCCGTCTCGAAGTACATCACGTTGCCGCCCGCCGGCGCGCGGCCGAGCGCCTCCGCGGCGGCGCGGGCTTCAGCCAGCAGTGCGAGCGTCACGCCGAAGCTGGCGTTGGCCGCCTCGGTGCCGGCGATGCTCTGGAAGACGAGATCGATCGGCGCGCCGTGCGCCAGCGCCTCGAGCTGCGTCGTCACGTGCGCCAGCACGCACGCCTGCACCGGAATCTCCCAGCGCCGCCGCAATTCATCGAGCAGCTCGAGCAGCGCGCGTACGCCGCGGGGGCTGTCGCCCGCCGGATTGATGCCGATCACGGCGTCGCCGCTGCCGAGCACCAGGCCGTCGAGGATGCTGGCGCCGATGCCGCGCGCATCGTCGGTCGGGTGGTTGGGTTGCAAGCGGGTCGAGAGGCGGCCGGCCAGGCCAAGCGTGGTGCGGAAGCGGGTCACCGTGCGGCAGCGGCTCGCCACCAGCACGAGATCCTGGAGCCGCATCAGCTTGCTCACCGCCGCGGCCATTTCGGGCGTGAGTCCGCGTGCGATGCCGCCGAGCGCCGCCTCGTCCGCCTCGTAGGAGAGCAGCCAGTCGCGGAAACCACCCACGGTGAGGTGACCGATGGCGCTGAAGGCGGCCGCATCGTGAGTATCGAGGATGAGCCGGGTGATGTCGTCGGTCTCGTAGGGAACGACGGCCTCGGAAAGGAATGTCGCGAGGGGAAGATCGGCGAGCGCCATCTGTGCCGCGACCCGCTCCTCGGCCGACGCGGCCGCGAGCCCCGCGAGCGCGTCGCCCGAGCGCGCCGGCGTGGCGCGCGCGAGGAGCGTCTTGAGATCAGCGAAATGATGACGAACGAGACCGACGGTGTGGCTGTACATGCGGCGGCTTACCCCGCGGCGGCGTGCTCCGCGCCAGTCTTCAATCCCGTGGCCTGCCGGAGGCGCGCGGCGAGCCACTCCGCCTCGTGCTTGTCGGCGATGCCGCTGCCGGCGTTGACCGCGCCGCCATCTTTCCGCGCGATCACGAGATCGTAGTACACCCGCCGCCTCGATTGCATCCCGATCTTCACCTCCACGTCCTGAATCTCGGCGAAATGTACGTGCCTCGCGGCGCCGGGCGACAGGATTCCGCTCGCGATCGCCACGCCTTCGGCGTCCGCCGTCACGGATACTACACGAAGCCAGCTTCGGAGCGCGGTGTAGACGAGCAGCACTTCGCAGGCGGCGAACACCGCCGAAATGAAGATCGGTGCCTCGACCCGGAGGAGCACCCACACGACCGCGCCCCAAGCGGCGGAAAACGCGGTGAACCCGGCGGCGACGGCGGGATTCCGCGCCGGCGGAAAGAGAATGGCGACACCGCGGGGCGTTTCCTCGATGCGGATGGGCGAGCCGGCCGGCTGGTGACACGCCAACGGCGGCGCCGCCGGACCGAGCCGCTCCTCGGCCTCGGTGAGGGGCGTGTCGCTGGCCGGCGTGCGAAAGACCGGCAGCTCGAAACTCGAGTGGTAGTCCACTCCGGACACACGCGCGCTCACGTCGAGGCGCCAGATCGTGCGCGCGGCGATCTGCTCGCCGTCGCTCGGCGGCAGGTCTGCCGGAATCCTGAACGCAAGGGGGACCCTGAGCCGCACGCCTTCGCCCGGAGCCGCCGCGCCCCGTTCCCCGTGAGCCATCGTCGAATCCTGCCAGAGCACCCGCTCCGTCCGATCCGTGCCCGACCCGGTCGGGACGAGCTCCACGCAGGACAGCGTAGCATGGAACCCATCGGCGGGCGCGAGCCGCAGGCTCGCCATCACGGTGCCGCTCACCCCGTGCCCGATTACGCCGGGTAGCGCATCCAGTTCGAAGTACGACTTACCGAATTTGTGCAGCCGTCTCGAGCTCCGCGCCGCGACGATGATGAGCACGGCACCGGCGAGCGGAAACACCAGCGCGAGCCACGCCGCAGGATAGCCGCTCGAGAGCGCGGGTTTGGCGCCGAGCACCACGGCCGGCACCGCGATCAAATTCCAGAGCACCGCCATGGCCCACGACGCGTACACCCCACGCGCCCCCTTTTCGGCGATGCGGCCGGTTGTCCAGTCGGTGCGCCAGCGCCATGGCTGGTCGGGATACCGGGCCCGGAGCATCGTCTGGCGCTCCAGATCCTGCTTCGCGGCGAGGCCAAGGGCGAGGATCGCGGTCCCAACGCCAATCGAGACAAGGGCGACGGTCCCAACGAGCCCCGCCGAACTGGTATCCCCTTCATGCAGATTGCCGAGGGCATGGACGAGCGCAACCGTGCCCGCCCCGAGGAACGGCAATGCGAAGACGAAGGCGCAGCCGAAACCGAACTTGGAGAGAATGGAGGATTGGGAAGGCGGGTAGGATGGCGGGGTGACGATGTTGACGCTCACGGCGGCTCCTTACCCGGGGGTCCGAGCGCGATGGGCGTATCCGCGCGGCCGCCCCACTCGGCCCAACTTCCGTCGTATACCGCAACCTGATCGTGGCCCAGCAGATGGAGTGCGAGGACGAAGCTGCACGCGCTGGTGGCCGAGCCGCACGAGGCGATGATCGGCCGCGAGAGATCGACGCCGGCTGCCCCTATCCTGGCACGGAGGGCCGCGGGGGCAAGAACGGTGCCGTCCACAGAAGCGAGTTCGGTGTACGGAAGATTCCGGCTGCTAGGGATATGGCCGGGACGGACGCCGGGCCGGGGGTCGGGCGCCGCGCCCTCGAAGCGCGGGGCCGGACGCATGTCGACGAGCTGTTCCCGACGGGTCGCGACGTTGGCGCGGACCTGGGCGAGGTCGCGCACGCGCGCTGGGTCGAGCCGCGCGGTGAAATCCGCGCGGGCGGGGATTGGAACGCCGGCCTCGAGCGTGCGGCCCTCGGCGCGCCATTTCGCGAGGCCGCCGTCGAGGACCGCGACGGCGGCGTGGCCGAAAACGCGAAGGCTCCACCAGACGCGCGGCGCGCTTAAGTTTACGCCCGACCCATCGTAGACCACGATCGTGCTCCGATCATCGAGGCCGAGCGCGCCCATGCGCCCGGCGAACGCTTCCGCGGCCGGCAACATATGGGGCAGCGGGCTCGCCGGGTCGCTCGACGCGTCGAGATCGAAGAACACCGCGCCCGGGATGTGCCCGGCCGCAAATTCGGCCGCTGCGTTGCGGCCGCTGTTCGGCAGATACCACGAGCCATCCACCACGCGGACGTCGGGCCGGCCGAGATGGGCCGCGAGCCACTCGGTCGTGACGAGGGATCGTTCGAGCATGCGCAATCATACAGTGGCGCGGCCGGCCCCGCCCATCACACGCCCAAGGAGGAACCGGTGTCGCTCGCCGCGGTGTTGACGCTGATCCAGCAGGTGCCGGATTCCGGCGTGGTCGCGGTGCCGGTGCCGAGCGCGCTCGCGGTGCGATATCACGAAACCGGCACCGTGCTCTGGGTGCTCGACACCCTGATCGGGCTCGCGATTCCGGCGGTCATCCTGTTTACGGGCTGGTCGGCCGGATTGCGGAACGCGGCGCGCCGGGTGGGCCGAGGCTGGGCGGGCACGGTGGTGGTCTACGCGATCGTCTACCTCGTGCTCACGAGCCTCGTGGTGGCCCCGCTCAGCTACTACGAAGGCTTCGTGCGCGAGCACGCCTACGGGCTTACGCATCAGACCTTCGCCAAGTGGCTGCGCGATTGGATCACGGCCCTCGGGGTCGGCTGCGTGATCGGTGCCATCGTGGGGCTCGTGGCCTACGGCATCCTGCGCCGGGCGCGGCGCTGGTGGCTCTGGACGGGGCTCGCGGCGCTGCCGCTCCTCATCATCGGGTTCGTGGTGGCGCCGGTCTGGATCGCACCGCTCTTCAATCGGTTCGGGCCGCTGGAAAACAAGACGCTGGAGCGACGGATCCTGGCCGAGGCTGACCGCGCCGGCATCACCGGCAGCCGGGTGTACGAGGTAAACAAGAGCGTCGACACCGAAAAGCTCAACGCGTACGTCGCCGGAATCGGCGGCACCAAGCGAATCGTGCTCTACGACACGATCCTGCGGAAGTTCACGCCCGACGAAATCCTGTTCGTGCTCGGCCACGAGATGGGGCACTACGTGCTGGGGCACGTGACGGCGCTGCTGCTCACCGCGTGGGCGGCCATCGTCCTTACGCTCTGGCTCATCTTTCGCTGGTCCGGGAGCCTCATCGCGCGCTGGGACCGGCGCTTCGGGTTCACCACGCTGGCGGATCCGGCCTCGGTGCCGCTGCTGCTTCTGCTCGGCGGCGTGATCTCGCTCGGCATCGCGCCTTTCGAGCTGTTCGTCTCGCGCCACGTGGAGCACGAGGCGGACCGGTTCGGCCTCGAGCTCACACGGGACAACCACGCTGCGGCAAGTTCCTTCGTGAAACTGGACAAGGAAAACCTCGGCGTGCCCTACGACGGGCTCATCGACCTGCTCTGGCGCGATGGCCATCCGAGCGATGCCGAGCGCATCGAGTTCGCCAATACGTACCGCCCCTGGGAGACCGGACAGCCGCTCAAGTATGGGGACCGCTTCCGCGCGCGCTGAGCCGGCGCTCCGGCTTCTCCAGCTCGGGGCGATTGCGGCCGTCGTCGCGGCGGGGCCCTGGGCGCTCTTCGACCTCGACCGGTACTCCGTTCCCAAGGAGCTCGTGCTCCACCTCGCCGCATGCGGCGCCTCGGTGCTTCTTCTGGTTCACGCCCGGCGCGTCACCCTCTCGCTCGCGGACGCGGCGCTCGCCGGGTTTCTTGCCCTCTCGCTCGCCTCCGCGCTGCTGGCGGTCAATCACTGGCTTGCGTTCCGCGCGTTCGGGATCTCGCTCTCGGGAGCGCTCGCGTTCTGGACGTCGCGCGCCCTGGCGCGCGAGGGTTATGCGCGCGCGCTGGTCACGACGCTTGCCGCGGGCATCGTACTCGCCGCCGCGCTCGCGCTCATGCAGGCGTACGGCATCGAGTCGCGGCTCTTCTCCGAGCGCCGGGCGCCGGGCGGCACGTTCGGCAACCGGAACTTCGTCGCGCATTTCGTCACCTTCGGGCTGCCACTGCTGCTGCTCCTCGCACTCTCGGCACGGAGAGGCGCGGGCCTCGCGTGGGCCACGGCCGGCATGGCGCTCGTGGCGGCGGTGCTGGTGCTCTCGCGGTCGCGCGCGGCATGGCTCGGCGCCGGGGTGTGCATCACATTCTTCGCGGTGGAGGGCTACTGGCGCGGCCGGCTCGGGCAAGACCGGCGGCAGCGAAGCCGCCTGGTGGCACTCGGCGCCGCCGCGTCCGCCGGCGTCGTGCTCGCGCTACTGCTGCCGAATACGCTGGAGTGGAGGTCGGATTCGCCCTACCTGGATTCGCTCCTCGACGTGGCGAACTACAAGGAGGGGAGCGGCCACGGGCGGCTGATCCAGTACCAGAACACGCTTCGGATCGCGGCCGATCACCCGTTGTTCGGCGTGGGTCCGGGCAACTGGCCCGTCGCGTACCCCAAGTACACCTTCCCCGGCGACCCCGCCTTCGACCCCGGCGACTTCATCCCCACGAATCCGTGGCCCAGCAGCGACTGGATGGCGATCGTGGCCGAGCGCGGCCTTCCCGCGCTCGTGTTCCTGCTGGCAACCGGCGCGGCGCTCGCGATCGGCGCGTGGCAGCGCTGGCGCCGCGCGCCAGACACGTCCGAGGGTCTCGAGAGCTTTTGCGGTCTGCTCGTGCTGCTGGCGCTCGCGGTGGCGGGCTCGTTCGATGCCGTGGTGCTGCTGCCCGCGCCTACGCTCTATGTAGGCATGGCGCTCGGCGCGCTGACGCAGCCGGCGCCGCGCCCGGTGTTTGAGCGCGATCTGCTCGACGGCGGCAGGCGCCGGTTGGCTGGCGCCGTGGCGCTCACCGGTCTCCTCCTCCTCATCCGAAGCGCGAGCCAGCTCGGCGCCATGATGCTCTTCGACGGCGGCAGGACGACCTCCACGCTCGAGTGGGCCGCCCGCATGGACCCCGGCAGCTACCGGATGCAGATGTTGCTGGGGTATGCCGCGCGGGATCGGGGCCGCTGCACCGAGGTGCGCCGGCACGCCGAGGCGGCGCACCGGCTCCTGCCCAACCACCCGGCGCCGCGGCGACTGCTGGCCGCGTGCCGGGATGGCGGGAGGCGGACGAAGTAAGACAAGATGCGCGGGGCTCAGCCGACCGATTGCGCCCGCGTGATGGTGGTGGTGTACTGGCCGCACGCGGTAAACGTGATCGTGAACGTCGCCGTGCTGCCGTTCTGCCGATTCGTCGCGTTCACGCTCAGGGTGCCCGCGTCGAATTGCGGGGTCGTGGTGCAGGTCGCGTTGTAATGCAGGTCGTTGGTCGACGCCACGAACGTCCAGCTCCTGGTCGTACCCGACCCGGCCGGCGTGTGGCTCCAGGTGCCGGTGCCGCTGATCGTCCAGGTGCCGCTCGGGAGCGGCTCGTCGTTCACGATCGAGCCGGCGACGTCAGCGGCGAAGCTGCTGTTCCAATTGCGCAGATGCTGAGACGTCGAGTGGTCGACGTGCACGAAGTCGGTCTGCATGTCGGTCGACGCCGGGTCGCCGAGGCCGTACACCTTGTGGGTGAGGGTGGTGCCGTCGCTCGTGGTCTCGCGGGTGCCGTTCCGCGTGGCCGATGCGGTGTCGGGCTTGCCGGTCGTGAGCGCGATCCGGATCCATTCCTTCGAGAAATCCTTGAAGGCCACCGTGCGGCTCCCGGCCTGCGCGGTCACGTCGACCTCACCGTTCCGGACGATGGCCTCGAGCGGCCGGTTGGGATTGCTGATGCCGCATTCGACAAAGACGTAGCTGGTGGTGGCGTTCAGCGTGGTGATGGTCGGTGCGGGCGAGCAGAGGCGCGACCACCAGGGCCCGAGGGCGCCGCGCGCCGTGAGCGAGAAGTCGGCACCGGTCGGGGCGCTGCTGGTGCTCGTGGCGCCGTCCGACAGGTCGGCGGCGTCGGCCACGAGGACGTCGCTCGCGGCATCGGCGTCGGCCTGGCTCAGCGCGGGCGTGCCGCTCGGCGATGTCGCGTCGGAACTGCACCCGGCGAGCAGCATGGCGCCCGCGAGCGAGGCCGCCAGGGCGAGCGCGGGCGGGAACGGCATTCTCCGGTGAGATGCGAACATGACCACACCCTCCTGATCGGGGTCGGCACCGCGGGCTCGACGATTGTCGCGATCGGATCGCTGGAACGGTCGGGAGGACGCCGGCGCATTCGGGGCGTTAAGAGCCCTTGACGCGCCATCCGTTGCAGGCCCGGCGCCAGCCGGGCCGATGGGGTGGGGGTTACGTCGCCGGCTGGTTCAGCCAGCGCTCTATCTTCTCGCGCAGCCGCGGGAGCGGCAGCGCGCCGCCGCCCAGCACCTGGTCGTGAAAGGCGCGGATGTCGAAGCGGCTGCCGAGCCGTTGCTTGGCCTCATTGCGGAGCGCGCGGATCTCGAGATTGCCGAGCATGTAGGAGGTGGCCTGGCCCGGCCACGAGATGTAACGGTCGATTTCGCCGCGAACCTGGAGCGGCGGCTCGGCGCTGTGGCGGGTGAGGAACTCGATCGCCTGATCGCGCGTCCACCCGCGCGTGTGGATACCGGAGTCGAGCACGAGGCGCGCGGCGCGGAACTCCGCGCTGCTCAGCATGCCGAGCCGCCCGAGCTCCGAGCCGTAGAGACCCATCTCGTCGGCCAGGCCTTCAGCGTACAGCGCCCAACCCTCGGTGAAGCCCGAGTTGAAGATGTAGCGCGCCACGGGATTCGAGCCGGCCCGCTCCTGGGCGATCGTGATCTGCAGGTGGTGGCCGGGGATCGCCTCGTGAAACGCGGTGGATTCGAGCAGCGCGCGGCTCTGGTGCTCGGGATGGATGGTCGTGATGTAGAAAATGCCCGGCCGGCTCCCGTCCTGGGCCGGCGGGTTGTACTGCGCCACCGCGCCTGCCCGCTGGCGGAATTCCGGGTGCTGCTCGATCACGACGTGCGCCTTGGGGAGAATGCCGAACCACTTCGGGATGGCGGCGCGGGCCCGCTCGATCGCCGCGCGCGAGGAATCGACGATCTCCTCGCGCGTGCGGAAGGTAAATTCGGGATCGTCCCGCAGCCGCGTGAGGAGCGCCGGCAGATCGCTGGTGCCGAAGTTCCGCTCGGCCACGGTGCGCATCTCGTCCTCGATTTCGGCGAGCTTGCGCATGCCGCGCTCGAATACGGAGTCCGGGGGGAGGTCGAGCGTGGAGAACTGGCGCACCGATGCACGGTAGCAGGCAGCGCCGTCAGGGTTGGCGGAGACGCCGATGGCGGAACGGGCCGCAGGCAGATACTCCGCGGAGAGATAGTCGCGGAAACGGCGGAGCGCGGGGTCGATCTGCTCGGCGACGATGCCGACCATCGCCTGCCGGAACGCCGGCGTGGAATCGCGCTGGGCAGGCGAGGCGAAGGGCGAGGCATCCGGCGCCGTGGCGAGCAGCGCATCGAGCTGCCGGATCACACCCTCCACCACCACCTTGGGCGCCGTGTAGCCCCGGTGCACGCCCTTGCGGAGATTGCTCTCCTCGGTGGCGATGTGGCGCGGCAACGCGCGGGCGCGGGTGAGCGCCTGGGCGCGGAGGCTGTCGCTCCCGACCGGTTGCAGGCGCGCGAGCACCGCGTAGCCCGCCTGCCAGCCTTGGGCCGTGTTCAGGTTCCACAGCTCCGTGTGACAGACCCGGTGCTCGACGCTGCCCTCCAGGCGCTCGCGGAGGATCGCGTACGTGGCCCACGCGGGGCGGCCCTGGAGCGGCGTCGGATCTATCGCCCTGAGCTCGGCGAGCCAGCGGTCCTCGCGCCGCTGCCAGCGCTCATACGCGGCGAGTGAGTTGTCGGTCAGACGATCGTGTCGCGCGCCGGGAATGCCGCGCGAGGTCGCAAACTCGGGGAACGTGGTGAGCAGATCGGCCACGTAGCTGTCCGCCACGGAGTCGACGCGGGCGGCGAGCGCATCGGATGCGGCGCTCGCATGTGCGGCATCCCGCGCGGCGGTGCTTGGGGACGCCTGCCCGGCGGGGGCGGAGCAGGCGAGAGCAGCGACGAGCGTGAGGGGGAGCGCGAGCGAGGACACCGGCGGACAAGCCGAGCGCATTCCCGATTCCTTTGCGGTCTGAGCCGGAAATCTATCGCGTCGCGACCGCCTCCGCCGGATCCTCGGCCGGGGAGATGCCGCGCCGCGTGTACTGGTCGAAATACGTGCGCGCCTCGTCGAGGTGGGCCGGATGGATGAAGCGGGGGCCGAGCACCGCGCAGCCGTCGAGCGCGATGGCGACGAGATCGGTCGCAATCGACCCGATCGTCGAGTCATGCAGACCGAACCGGCCGGCTCGGGTGAGGAGGTCGAGGTCGGGCGCGGGGAGGACGTCGAGCGCGGCGGCGCGCGCGCGGGGCTCGTAGGCGATGCCCGCAAGGAATGCGAGCGGCGCCGCGTACCAGGCGGGGTCGAGCGCGTCGCACGAGCGCATCTCGAGGTGGCCGCGCGGGCGCACGTCGGGGAAGAGCGTCGTGAGGTGCGCCTCCCAGTCTTCCACGTTCGGCTCCGCACGGCAGAGCCATTCGCCGAACGGCTGGCACTCGCCGCGTATGGTCGGCAGCAGAATCGCGGGGGCGCCGAGCGCAAAATCGAGGTAGGCGTCGACGGCCCGCTCCTCCGCATAGGGAAGGCCGGTGCGGCGCGGATCGAGCGTACGCCAGCAGTGCGCGCGGAAGCTCCGGTGCCCCGTATTCTCGCCGGCGTAGAGCGCCGAGTTGGCAAAGATGGCGGTGACCCACGGCGCGAGCGCGTTGAGCAGGCGCCACTCGGGTGCGGCGTCGCCGGGCGTGGGTGTGACGTCGAGGCTTACCTGAAACGATGCCGTCTGCCGCATCATCCGGGCGCCGCCGGGCCCGATGCGCGCGAAGTGGCCGGCCATGCGGCGGTAGCGCTCGCAGGTGAGCTGCAACGGCACCGACTCGGCCGGATTGCGCGGATCGATGCCGACCGGGAGCAGCTCGATGCCTTCGTCCGCCGCAGCGGCGCGGAGCGGGACCGCGACGCCGCGCAGCCGCTCCACCAGCGCGGAGAGCGAGCGCGCGGGCGGGCTCGCGTACTCCAGTTGGCCGCCCGGCTCGAACGTGAGCATGCCGCCGCCGCGCACGGCAAAGCAGAGAGCGCCTTTCGGCGTGCGCTGATCGGTCCAGCCGTGGCGCGCACCGAAGCGGCGGAGCATCGGCAGCGTGGCGGGTGCAACGCCATCGGCGCCCTCGCCGGAGTCGATGGGACAGGGGCGGCCGCTCGCCGCGTCCAGCACGAGCCACTCCACCTCGGCGCCGAGGCGTCGCGGCGCCAGCATCGAGCGCGGGGCTGGCGGCTCGAACAGATGATGCCGGAGATGCGCCGCGAGCGCCCGGCGCACGGCCCCGGTCACGCGGGCGCCCCCACAACGAGCGCGAACCGGCGTCCGGCGTCGGTGCGCCAGGTCTCGAGCCTCAAGCCGGCCGCATTGAAGAGCGCCGCAATGCTCGGGATGTCGTACTTGCAACTGATCTCGGTGCGCAACGTCTCTCCTCGCGCAAACCGCACCTCACCGACCCCCGGCACGCGCACCGTCTGAGTCCGGATCGACACGAGGTGCATCTCGATCCGGTGCGCCTCGTCATCGTAGAACGCGCGATGTTCGAAGGCGTCGAGGTCGAAATCGGCGCCGAGCTCACGATTCAGCACCCGGAGCATGTTGCGGTTGAACTCGGCCGTGACGCCGCGCGCATCGTTGTAGGCCGCCTCGATCACGGTAGGGCTCTTGCGCAGGTCGGCCCCCATGAGGAATCGGTCGCAGGGTCCGAGCGCCGCGCGCACCCGCGCGAGCAGCCGGATGGCGGCAGGAGGGTAGAAGTTGCCGATCGTGCTGCCGAGAAACGCAAAGAGCGCCGGGCTCGCGATGTCCCGCGGCAAGTTCAATTCCTCGGCGATGTCGGACACGGCGGGCGAGACGGCGAGGTGGGGGTATTCGCGCCGGAGCTCCGCGGCGGTCTCCCGGAGAAATGCTGCGCTCACATCGATCGGCACGTAGCGATCGGCCGTGCCGGCCGCGCGCATGGCGTCGAGAATGACCCGGCTCTTCTCCGCGCCGCCCGCGCCGAGCTCGATGAGGGTGCGGGTGCCGAGCGCCGGGACGAGGCGCGGCATCCAGCTCTCGAGCAACGCGCGCTCGGCCCGGGTGAGATAGTACTCGGGCAGGCGGGTGATCTCCTCGAACAGCTCGGAGCCGCGGTGATCGTAGAAGTATTTCGGCGGCAGCTCCTTCTGCGGCGAGGCAAGGCCGGCGGCCACCTCGGCCAGCATGCGCGGATTGCCAGTCCGCGCGACCGCGGCGGTCGCGACGCTCGCCGCCGCGCCGATCGGCATGGCGCCACTCACGCGCGGATTACGCATCGCGGGCGCACCGGAAGCCGCTGAAGATCTGGCGGCGAATGGGATAGTCCCAGTTGCGGAAGGTGTTGCGGACGGCGCCGGGCTGCGTTGCCCACGAACCGCCGCGCAGCACCTTGTACTCGCCGCCGAAGAAGACCTCCGAGTATTCGCGATATGGCCAGCTCGCGAAACCGGGGTAGCCGGTAAAGTCGCTCGAGGTCCACTCCCACACGTCGCCCAGCATACCGTAGCAGCCGACGGCCGACCGACCGCGCGGGTACGCGCCCACCGGCGCGGTGTCGAACGCGCGCTGGCCCAGGTTGGCGTGCTCGGGCGTCGGCGGCTCGTCACCCCAGGGATACGGGCGCACGGTGCCGGAGGCGGGATCCCACGCCGCCGCGGCCTCCCATTCCGATTCCGTGGGGAGCCGCTTCCCGGCAAAGCGCGCGTAGGCCTCGGCCTCCCAATACGACACGTGACAGACGGGACGTGCGGGGTCGAGCGGCCGCACCAGATCCATGGTGCGCGTGGTCCACTCGCCGTGGGAGCTTTCCCAGTGCTTCGGGGCGGACACGGCGGCGCCGGTGAGCCAGCGCCAACCCGCGTCGCTCCACCATTCGCGCCGCCGGTAGCCGCCGGCGTCGATGAACGCGAGGTAGGCGCCGTTGGTCACCGGCGTCACGTCCATCCAGTAGGGCTCGAGCGCCACCGGATGGCGCGGGCGTTCGTTGTCGTATGCCGCAGTATGGTCGTCGGTGCCGATCGCGATTTCGCCGCCGGGCACGCGCACCATTGCGCCCTCCGGGGCGGGCGGCGATCCCGCAGGCAGCCGGCAGCGGGAGGCCGGCGCGTAGGGCGCGCCGCGCTTCAATTGCAACGTCTGGAGAATCGTCTCGCAGTGCTGGTACTCGTGCTGCAAGACCATGCGGTAGACATAACCGCCGGTGAGCAGCGCCGGTCCGCGCGAGAAGTCCGCCCGCGCCAGACGCTCGAGCACGCGGCCGCGGATCGCCTCCATCGCGCGGCGCACCTCGGCGAGGCCAGGCAATGCGAGCGTGCCACGCTCTCGGCGCGGGTGCTCGAAGGGATTGTAGAGGCCCGGCATCTCGACGAACTCGATCGGGCCGTCCAGGTTCCGCGTGAGCCACAGCTCCTCGAAGTGCGCGATGTGGCCCAGGTCCCAGATGATCGGGCTCATGAGCGGATCGTGCTGCTCGTGAAGGTCCGCCGTGGAGAGCGGCGCCACGAGCTCCAGCGTATGCGCGCGCGCCGGGGCCAGCTCGGCCGCGAGCGCCGCGGCAAGCGAAGCGGGCGTCGAGGGCTCGGATGCGGGACGCGTGGAATGCTCGATCAACGGGGCGACATCGGTCATGGCGTCTCGGTGCGGGGCACGTCGGCAAATCGGCGACCGGAGGTCGGCGAACAGGTTGTTTGGCGAGTCGGACGGCAAAGATGCGCGAACACCACGCGACGGCGGTGTGCGCCAGGTCACACCGCCTGCCACAGTGCCAAACGAGCCGTGCGGGGCAAAGGTTCCACGGGCGCGGCGTGAGGGATGAGCGCGGGCTACGCCGTCACGGCGCTCCGATTGGCGCGCTCGAACTCCTTCATGAAGTTGACCAGCGCCGAGACGCCCTGCTTGGGGAACGCGTTGTAGATGCTCGCCCGCATGCCGCCCACCGAGCGGTGGCCCTTGAGCCCGTCCATGCCGCGCTTGGCCGCCTCGGTGACGAACCGGGCTTCGAGATCCTCGGTCGGCGCGCGGAAGCAGACGTTCATGAGAGACCGGCTGTCGGGCCGAGCGGTGCCGCGGAAGAACTCGCTCACGTCGAGATAGTCGTACAGGATCTTCGCCTTCTCGGCATTGTGCTCCGCCATCGCGCGGAGCCCGCCCATCTCGCGGATCCACTTGAAGACAAGCGCCATGACGTAAATCGCGAACGTCGGCGGCGTGTTGTACATCGAGTCGTTGGCCGCGTACGTGCGGTACTGGAGCATCGTCGGCAGCTCCTTGGCCCCCGCTTCGATCACGTTGTCCCGCGCGATCACGAGCACCACGCCCGCCGGCCCCAGGTTCTTCTGCGCGCCCGCGTAGATCAGACCGTACTTTGCCACGTCGATCGGTCGGCTGAACATGTCGCTCGAGGTGTCGGCCACGAGCGGAACACCCGCCGGCACCTCGGGCTCGCTCCCCCACTCGGTCCCGTAGATCGTGTTGTTCGTCGTGATGTGCGCGTACGCCGGACCGGCCGACCACCGGATCTGTTCAGCCGAGGGGATGTAGCAGAAGTTCTGGTCCTCGCTCGACGCCGCGGCGTGCACCGTGCCGATGCGCTTGGCCTCCTTCACCGCCTTTTCCGACCAGACGCCGGTCACCAGATAGTCGGCCGTCGCCCCCTTCGGCAGCAGATTCATCGGCACCATGGAGAACTGGAGCGAGGCGCCGCCCTGCACGAAGAGCACCTTGTAGCCGTCGGGAATGCCGGCCAGGTCGCGGCAGTTCTGCTCTGCCTCCGCGAGCACCCGCTCGAACACCTTGCCGCGGTGGCTGTGTTCCGCGATGCCGATCCCGCTGTCGCCGATGTCCCAGAGATCCTGCTGCGCCTGCCGGAGCACCGGCTCGGGCAGAATGGCGGGACCGGCGCTGAAGTTGTAGATGCGGTCGCTCATGGTCGTCCGGGATGAGAGGTGAGGCGCGGCGGCTATTTCCGGCCGTCGATTTCGGTCAGCTCCACGCTAATGATATGCTCGTTGCCCTTGCGGATGGCCTCGAGCGCGGCGCGGTCCGGCCGGCCATCGAGGTGGATGCGGGCGCAGGTGGCTTGGGCACCGTGATAGATGATGTTCTCGACTTCCTCGACGTTGATCGCCCGGTCGGCCAGGAGGCGGAAAACGTCGGCAAGGACGCCGGGACGATTCCGGTGCCGCACGGCCAGGATATGGCTCGCGGCGCTCTTCGCCAGCCGGTTGACGCAGTTCGGGACGCTGCCCGACTCCAGAAATTCCTCCACGATGCGGAGCACCTCGTGCGCGATGGCCACCTGCGCTTGCTCGGTCGAGGCCCCGACGTGGTGCGTCCCGTAGACGCCCGGCTCCCGCACGAGGGCGCCGCCGAACGTCCCGGCGCCGCCGGCCGGCTCGTTCTGGAAGACGTCGAGACCCGCGCGGATGCCCTTGCTGCGGACGGCCTCCGCCAGCGCCGCCTCGTCCACCACGCTCCCGCGTGAGGTGTTGATGAGGTAGGCGCCGGGCCGCATTGCGCCGAGAAATTCCTCGTTGACCAGATTGCGGGTGTCGGCATTGGCGGCGACGTTGATCGAGACCGCGTCGCTCACGCGTGCCACCTCGAGCGGCGTCTGGCAGTAACGCACGCCCAGCCGCTCGGCCTCGGCCAGCGTGAGATGGCGGGACCACGCGGCGACGTGCATCCCGAACGCCTGGGCGCGCGCCGCGATCTCGCGGCCGATCTGGCCCAGCCCCACGACCCCCAGCGTCCGCCCGTGCAGGCCCCGTGACTTCGAGTATTCCGCCTTGTTCCACCGGCCCGCGCGCAGGTCGGCCACCTGGTCGGGAATCCGGCGGTCGCAGGCAAGCAGCAGGCCGAGCACCAGCTCCGCGACCGCCACCGAGTTCTTCCCCGGGCAATTCGAGACGAACACGCCGAGCTCGCTCGCCGCGGCCACGTCGATCGTGTCGATGCCCGCGCCGGCGCGGATCACGAGGCTGAGGCTCGCACCGCTCTTGAGGGCCTGGCTCGTCACCTTGGTGCTCCGGACGATCAGGATCTGCGGATCGTGCTCCTTGAGCGCGGCGGGCAGCGTCTCGGCCGTGAGGTCGGGCGCCGAAATCACGGTGCAGCCAAGCTCCTTCAATCCGTCGATACCGACCCGCTCGAACTTGTCCGCGATGAGGACTTTCATGGTCTCCTTGTGAGATCAGCCGAGTTCGTGCACGAAGAGCCCGCTGCGCAGCTTGGGCTCGAACCAGGTGCTCTTGGGCGGCATGACGGCACCCGCGTCGGCCACGGCCATGAGCTGCTCGAGCGTCGTAGCAAGGGACGAAACCGCGAGGGCCATCTCGCCCGAGCGGACCCGGTGCTCGAGCTCCGCCGTCCCCCGGATGCCGCCGACGAAATCAATGCGCGGATCGGTGCGCGGGTCGGTGATGCCGAGGATCGGCCCGAGTACGCGGTCCTGCAGGAGGCTCACGTCGAGTGAGGCGATCGGATCGGCGCGATCGATGGACTTCGGATCGAGCGTGAGCCGCTCCCACCGGCCGTCGAAGAAAAAGCAGAAGCTGCCGGGCGCGCCGGGCTCCGGGCTCTCGGCGGGCGCGAGCTGGCCGAGCGCCCGCAGGCGGCCCCGGAACGCGTCGGGCGAGAGCCCGTTGAGGTCGCGCACCAGGCGATTGTACGGCAGAATGCGCAGCTCGTCCGAGGGAAAGAGCGCGGCGAGAAACCACTCGTACTCGGCGGCGCTTTCGGAGCCGGGGGCCCCACCGCTCGCGCGCACATCGGCGGCGCGGCGCTCCCGCCCGGCGCGCCACGCGCTGGCCGAGCGGTGATGCCCATCGGCCACGTAGGCGAGCGGCACCCGGGCGAATTCCCGCACCCAGGGCGCCGGATCGGCCACCCGCCAGACCGTGTGCCGCACGCCGTCGGGCGCGGCGAAGTCGTAGAGCGGCGCGCCCGTGGTGGCCGTGCGCATGAGCGCCGCGATCTCGGGCACCGGCCGATAGGTCAGGAAGACCGGCTCCGCGTTCGCGTTGAGTGTGAGCACGTGCCGGGTGCGGTCGTCCTCCTTGTCCTTCCGGGTGCGCTCGTGCTTCCGGATCACGTCGCGCTCGTAGTCGTCGATGTGAACGCAACCCACGATGCCGGTCTGCGCGCGTCCGTCCATCACCTGCCGATACACGAAAAGCGCCGGCGCCGCGTCGCGCACCAGCACGCCCTCGGCGGCGAATCGATCGAGCGCCTCGCGAGCCGCCGCATAGACCCGCGCATCGTGCGGATCGGTGTCGGGCGGAAGATCGATGTCCGACCGGCCGACGTGCAGAAAGCTGCGGGGATTTCCTTCGGCGAGCGCCGCCGCCTCCGCCCGACTTACCACGTCGTAGGGGACGGCCGCCACCTGCGCCGCCAGCGCGGGGGTCGGCCGAAGGGCGCGGAAGGGATGCAGGCGCATGCGACAACGGTAAACCAGCGACGTTGGGGCGTAAACCGGTGCCGCCGGCGCGCTATGGAACCAGCAGCAGCTTGCCCGTCGTTGCCCGCGAGGCGAGCGCCACTTGCGCGGCGGCCGCTTCAGCCAGCGGATATTCCCGATCGATGCGCACGTCGAGCGACCCGTCGGCCACCGCGCCGAGCACGCGGGCGGCGCGGGCCAGCAGTTCCTCTCGCGTCGCGGTGTAGTGCCCGAGGCTCGGCCGGGTGAGAAAGAGCGAGCCTTTCTGGTTGAGCACCTGTGGATCGAACGGAGCCACGGGGCCGCTCGATTGGCCGTAGAGCACCATCATGCCGCGGCGCGCGAGGCAATTGAGGCCCTTCGCGAACGTCGTGCGCCCCACGGAGTCGTAGACCACCTGCACGCCCGCCCCGCCCGTGATCTGCTTTACCTCGACCTCGAAGTCCTGCCGGGTGTAGAGGATTACTTCGTCCGCACCGGCGCGCCGGGCGAGCTCGGCCTTGGCCTCGGTCGATACTGTCCCGATCACCTGCGCGCCGCGGCGCTTCGCCATCTGGCAGAGCAGAAGCCCGACGCCGCCCGCCGCGGCGTGCACCAGGCAGCGGTCGCCCGGGGTGAGGGGATACGTCGAAGTCACGAGGTAGTCTGCGGTGAGACCTTGCAGCATGACGGCCGCACCCACCTTGGCCGTGACCCCCGGCGGGAGCAGCACGAGTCGCTCCGCGGGCACGGCGGCGTAGTCCGCATACGCGCCGCCCGCACCGGACCAGGCCACACGGTCGCCGCGCTTCACCAGCGTGACGTCCGGGCCCACGGCCTCCACCGTGCCACCGCCCTCGGCACCGAGCGTATGGGGCAGTGCAACCTTGTAGAGGCCCTCACGCTGGTAGATGTCCATGTAGTTGACGCCCGACGCCTCGAGGCGGACGAGCGCCTGCCCCGGTCCGGGCGTGGGCTCCGGCACGTCGTCAAACCGCAGCACTTCCGGGCCGCCGAAGGCGTGGATGCGAATGGCTTTCACGGCCTGTCTCCCGCTTCAGGGCCGCTCGGTCGGCGCGTGCACACCGGGACCGGGCAATGGCGCCGCCCGGCCGCCTGCCGCCTCGCCCGCGACGAGCGCCGCAGCGTCGGGGTACGGGTAGATCGTGGGCGCGCCATTCATGGCCAGGCCGCCGGTGTCGGCCGTGGGCCCGTACGTGCTGTACACCGACCGACCGAGCATGCGGAGCAGCTCGACGAGCTGACCGCGGTGATGCGCCGTGTGGGCGACGCGCCGCACCACCACCCACGCGCGCGAGCGGGTCGCGTCGAAGAAGCGGACCTCCCGCTCCCACCATGGGTCATCCGTCGCGTGCAGGCGCTCGAGCCGCCGCGCCGAATCCTCGGCGTAGCGGCGGATGAATTCGAGCCGTGTCTCGTCGGCGGGCAATGGTGCCGCGCCCGTATCGATGTCGAGCATGTCGCGAAACCAGGCGTGCTCGCTGGTGCACTGGTGCACCAGATGCTCGTGCACGCTGCGGCCGCGGCGGTCGCTCGGGTGCGGGCGTGCCGGAAGGTCGCCGTCGCGGAACGTGCTCCAGATCGTGAGCACCTTGAGCCGTTCGGTCGCGTAG
Organism: Gemmatimonadales bacterium; assembly: GCA_036279355.1. Classification (NCBI taxonomy): domain Bacteria; kingdom Pseudomonadati; phylum Gemmatimonadota; class Gemmatimonadia; order Gemmatimonadales; species Gemmatimonadales bacterium. Next base: position 14,991 of record DASUJH010000028.1, on the reverse strand, counting down.
GTGTCGATCAGGAATTGGTATCGCACAGGGTCACCTCGTCTCCCACAGCGATCGTGCCGCCACGAATCACGAAACAGTTGAGCGCGAGCCGACCCTCAAACTCGCGGCGGATCCGCTCGAGCACTTCGGTGTTCTGCACGAGCGTGTCCGGATCGAACGTCGTCATGATGCACCGGGCGCGGAGATCGCGCGCGCCCACGAGCGCCCCACCGATCCGGAGCGTGCGTCCCTCCCAGCTCCGCTCGTCGAGGCCGGCGACACCGCCGATCACGAGGTTGGGCCGGAGCCGGCGGCCGTCCTCGCCCAGGGCGCGGATCGCGCCGTCGGTTGCGACGAGCAGCGGCAGCTGATCGAATCGACTGATGCCGTCGTAGTACGCGAGCGTGGCGCCGTCGCCCGCCGCGCGCACCACGTCGGCCGCGACATCGGCCGAGCGCCAGGGGCGGCCGTCCACCAGCGGCTGGCCATCGGCGCCGAGCGTGCCGCGGTGCCCAAGCAGCGTTGGGCGGGTACGCGCCGTAAGCACCCGGCCTGCCGGCCCGCGCACGTACACGATGCGGTCACCGGCGAAGCCCTTGTCATCGAGCTCGACCTGCTCGAGCCGCTGGCCCGCCATCGACTTGACCGGATAGCGCCAGAGTTCGGCCACCCGCAACGACGCTGCTATGCTTGAGTCCATGCGCAACTCGCGTCAAGGCACTCCGCCGCCTCGCGACACCGCGCCCGGTGTCCTCGCGCGCCGGCTCCCCATCGGCGCCGAGGTGCAGCCGGGAGGCGGCGTGCATTTCCGCGTTTGGGCGCCTCGCCGGGGGCGCGTGAGCGTGCTGCTCGACGGCGGCGCGTCCGCCGAGATTCCGCTCGGGCGCGAAGCCGATGGATACTACTCGGGCTGGGTCGCGGACGCCGGGCCCGAGACACGCTATCGCTACCGGCTGGACGGCGACGACGCCTTTCCCGATCCCGCGTCGCGCTTCCAACCCGAGGGCCCGCACGGCCCGTCGATGGTGGTGGACCCCGGCGCCTTCCGCTGGACCGACGGCGCCTGGCAGGGCGTGCGCCTGCCGGGCCAGGTGATCTATGAACTGCACGTGGGAGCCTTCACCGCCGAGGGCACCTGGACCGCGGCGGCGCGCGAGCTGGGCGCGCTTGCGGAGCTCGGCATCACGCTCGTCGAGCTCATGCCCGTCGCTGACTTTCCGGGCCGCTTCGGCTGGGGGTACGACGGCGTCGACCTCTTCGCCCCCACCCGCCTCTACGGCACGCCCGACGATTTCCGCGCCTTCGTGGACCGCGCCCACACGCTGCGTATGGGCGTGCTGCTCGACGTGGTCTACAATCACCTCGGCCCCGACGGCAACTACCTCGGCCAGTACAGCGAGCACTACGTCGCGCGCGAGCCCACCCAATGGGGCGAAGCGCTCAATTTCGACGGCCCGTGCTCGGGGCCGGTGCGCGAGTTCTTCCTCGCCAACGCCGGCTACTGGGTGGACGAGTTCCATGTGGACGGCCTCAGGCTCGACGCGACGCACGCCGTCAGAGATTCATCGGATGACCACATCCTCGCCGCCATCGGCCGCCGGGTGCGCGAGTGCGCGGGCGGCCGAGGCGTGCTGGTGGTTGCCGAGAACGAGCCGCTCGACGCGCGGCAGGTGCGGCCCGAGCGCGAAGGCGGCCTGGGCCTCGACGCCATGTGGAACGACGACTTTCACCATTCGGCCGTCGTGGCGCTCACCGGCCGGCGCGAGGGATACTACGCCGACTTCCACGGCACGCCCCAGGAGCTCGTCTCCACGGTGAAGCATGGGATTCTCTTTCAGGGCCAACCCCGTCCCGCTCGCGCCGCGCTCGGCACGTCGGCCGGCGGCGTGGCCTCGGCACAGCTCGTCACCTTCCTCGAGAATCACGACCAGATCGCGCACTCGGGGCGCGGGCTCCGGCTCCATGCGCTCGCGCAGCCCGGCTGCTGGCGCGCGGCGACTGCGCTCGTGCTGCTCGCACCCGGCACGCCGATGCTCTTCATGGGCGAAGAATTCGCCGCCTCAAGCCCATTTCTCTTTTTCGCGGACCACACGCCCGATCTCGCGCGCCTCGTGCGCGAAGGCCGCGCAAAGTTCCTCGCCCAGTTCGCGAGCCTGGCCGCGCCGGCCATGCAGGCGCAGCTCGCCGACCCCGGAGCGCCGTCGACGTTCGAGCGCTGCAAGCTCGACCGGGGCGAGCGGGACGCGGCGTGGCGTGGCACAGGGCCGCACGCCGACGCGCTCGCACTCCACCGCGACCTGATCCGGCTCCGGCGAGAGGATGCGACCATTCGCGCGCAGGGTGTGCACGGCGTGGACGGCGCCGTGCTGGGCGAGCGCGCGTTCGTGCTTCGTTTCTTCGGTGGCAGCGGCGCCGGTGACACTGCCGCGGTCGCAGGGGCGGAGGACCGCCTGCTCGTCGTCAATTTCGGCGTCGACCTGTCGCTCGTGGCGCGCGCCGAGCCGCTCCTCGCGCCGCCGCTCGGCCTCCGCTGGGCGCTCGGCTGGTCGTCGGAGGATCCGCGCTATGGCGGCGGCGGCACGTCGGCGCCCGCGGCGCGTGGACTCCTCGCTGCGGGCGCCTCGGCCATGCTGCTCGTGGCGACGGCGCAGGAATCGTAGTCCCGCGCCGTCGCACCGGGCAGGCGTAGTAGCCTGGCGCCGCTACGGCGTCGCCTCCTGGCGCCGCTACGGCGTCGCCTCCTGGCGCCGCTACGGCGTCGCCTCCTGGCGCCGCTCCGGTCCGCGGTACTTCCGCCCGGCCCGCTGGCGCCGCTCGGGGCCGCCGTACGGGGATCTGGCCCCCGCGCCCCGGATCGTCACGTCGCCCTCGCTCTCCACGCGTAACTCCTCGCGGCGGAGCGGCTCATCGATGTGCTGGGTTCCCCCCACCTGCTGCTTGCGAACGTTGACCTCCTCGCGCACGACCGGCCGCTTCCGGACGTCTACCTCCTCTTCCAGCAGTGGGACGGTGATATCCTCTCCCTCGCCCAGCTCGCCGCTGGCCGCCGTGCGCTCGGTGGCGGGGCGCCGCTCGATCACCACCTCCTCGTGGGAAACCGGCACGTCCATCGTGCGCTGCTCGGTCACGACTTCCTTCCGAAGATGGACCTCGCCCGCTTCGACCCGGCGCTTCTCGACATCCAACTCCTCCTGGCGCAGCTCTATCGCCTCGCGATCGGTCGCGGGTGCGCGGGCCGCGACGGCGCCGTGGGCAAACTGGTCGGCCCGTGGCGTGGCCGCCTCGCGGTTGAGCACGCGTGAGGGACCCAGGTCCGCGCCGTGGTCACTCAGGATGTTGACGGCATCGCCCATCCGCGCCGGCGCGGTGACCGAAACCAGCACGCCGCCCTCCCGGAATCCCGCGTCGAAGTAGCGGGCGTCCTCCTCGGAGACGCCCATTCCGATGAGCCCGCCGATGATTCCGCCGGTCGCGGCGCCGGCCCCAATGCCCACCAACGTCGAGGCGAGCACGCCGCCCACCACAATGGGCCCGACGCCCGGGATAAGCAGCGAGCCCAGGAGTCCGATCAGGCCTCCCACGATGCCCCCGCTCACCGCGCCGGTCGCGGCGCCACTGCTGGTGTTGGCACCGGTCTGGTCGATGAGGTCGCGCTGTTCGTCGCGGTCGCGCATCGCGACGCCGATCTGCTCGTCGGTGAAGCCCGCGTCCTTGAGATACCGGATGGCCGCTTCGGCATCGGCCCGGTTCCGGAAGAGGCCGACCGCCGTGCGGCCCGTGGTCGAGCCCAGGGTGTCCTTTGCTGTCATGGTGCATTGCTCCGTCGCTGGAGGGTAAAACGGGAAGGCAAGCTATCCCGCGGTGCGCGACGGAGGCGTGACGACGCTCACATCGATTGAGCCCTGAGCAGCGGCAGCTCGAGGCTGTCCCAGAGCGCGAGCCAGCTCGCCTCGATGATGTTCTCCGAGCAGCCCATCGTGCTCCATCGCTCCGCGCCGCGGGCCGACTCGACGATGACCCGCGGCCGCGCCGCCGTGCCCAGGTGATCGTCCACAATGCGGACCTTGTAGTCGACGAGGCGCACCTCGTCGAGCGCGGGAAAGTGCGGCACCAGCGCCTTCCGGAGCGCCCGGTCGAGCGCGTTCACCGGCCCCTCGCCTTCGGCCGCGGTGTGCATCACCTCGCCGGCGATGCGGAGCTTCACCATGGCGCGCGCCATCGGCATGCGGCCCCCCTGGCGGTCCACGATGGCTGTGAAGTCGAGCAGCTCGAATGGCGGCGCGTAGCCGGGCGCGGCGCGGCGCAGCAGCATTTCGAACGAGCCGTCGGCCGCCTCGAACTGGAAGCCGCGGTGCTCGAGCTGCTTGATGCGTTCGAGCACGGCGGTTTCCACGGCGCGCGCATCGAGGCCCAGCGCCTCCGCACGGAGCCGCACGTTCCGGCGCCCAGCCACCTCGCTCACTACGATGCGCGTCTCGTTGCCGACGAGCGCCGGGTCGGTGTGCTGATAGCTCTCCGGCAGCTTGGCGACGGCCGCTACGTGGATCCCGCCCTTGTGCGCGAACGCGCTCCGGCCGACGTACGGCGCGTGCGCATCCGGATTGAGGTTCGCCACGGCCGCGACGACGCGCGACACCTCCGAGAGCCGGCGCAACTGCTCGGGCGCGAGCACCGGGTGGCCCAGCTTGAGCTGCAGATTCGCGACCACCGGCACCAGATCCACGTTGCCGCACCGCTCGCCGTAGCCGTTGATCGTGCCCTGCACCTGGCGGCAGCCGGCCCGCACGGCGGCGAGCGCGTTGGCCACGGCGAGCCCGGCGTCGTTGTGCGGATGGATGCCGAGCGGCGTGGCGAACCGGTCGCGCACGCGGCAAATGGTGTCGGCGATGGTGTCGGGGAGCGCGCCGCCGTTGGTGTCGCACAGCACCACCCAGTCGGCCCCCGCATCTCCGGCCGCGCAGATCGTAGCGAGCGCGTACTCGGCATCGAGTGCCCAGCCGTCGAAGAAGTGCTCGGCATCGTAGATCACCTCTCGGCCGAGCTGCTTGAAGAAGGCGACGCTGTCGCCGATCATGCGCAGGTTCTCGTCGCGGCTGGTCTCGAGCACCCGGTCCACGTGCAGCGTCGAGCTCTTGCCGACGAGAGTGACCACGGGGGTCTCGGCCTCGACCAGCGCGCGGAGGCTCGGATCGTCCTCCGCGCGGATGCCGGCGCGCCGCGTGCTTCCGAACGCCGACACGCGCGCGTGCCGCAGCCCCGCCTCGCCGATCCGGCGAAAGAACGCCGCGTCCTTGGGGTTGGAGCCGGGCCACCCGCCTTCGATGTAGTGCACGCCGAGTGCATCCAGCAGGTGGGCGATCTTGAGCTTGTCACCCACCGAGAGCGACAGGCCCTCGCGCTGGGCGCCGTCGCGCAGCGTGGTGTCGTAGAGGCGAATGGCGGTCATTGGTGCGCTCGTCTCCCGTGCGCCGCGGCCGGCGCGTGCTTCTGGGTGAAAACGAACGCGGCCTCCCGATCGGGAGGCCGCGTCTGACATCGCTCAGCGGGCTCGGTTACCCGCGCGTCAGCACGCCGCCTCCCGGGGGAGCCGGATGGGCCGGATGATTCGGATGCAGCCCCGGATGGGCTCTGCGTGGCGATGCATGATCATGCAATTGTAGCAGCGGGCGGGGCGGCGTCAATGGGGCGGCGGTGTTTCATGCCGGGCGCGCAATGCCGCTGTAGGCCGGCGCCAGGGCGCAGCGTAGCGTGTGCCATGCCGAGTTGCGCCCGCGCGTTTGGAGGATGCAGCTTATGCGTATGGCTCGTACCACCGGCGAGTGGACCGCGGAGCGGGTGCGCGAGCGTCCCGACGACGGAAAGCGGTACGAAGTGGTCGACGGGGAGTTGCTCGTGACGCCGGCGCCTGGATTTCCCCACCAGCGCGCGCTGGCGGCGCTCTACGATGCGTTACGTGAATACGTCGCTGGGCTCGATCGTGCCGAGATCGTCTTTTCACCCCCTGACGTAGAGTTCGACTTCCGTACCATGGTCCAGCCGGATCTCTTCGTGATCACGTGGACCACGGAGCAGCGGCCGCAAACCTGGCGGGACCTCGAGCGGCTGATCCTTGCCGTCGAGATCCTCTCGCCGAGCTCCGCCCGCCGATCGGATCGTGAAGCGCGGGCTCTATCTCGATGCGCACGTCGTCGAGCGCTGGCGAGCCGGCGACGAGCGTCCCGAAATCCTCGCCGAGCGCCTCGAGTGGCGCCCCGACCGGGCGCGCCCGGCTCTCAGTCTCGACCTTCCTGCGCTCCTCGACAACATCCGTCGCTGACGTAATTGTGCCACGCGCCACACGCCGGACTGCAGGAAAGGTGGGTGGAACGGGCGCGAAGCGCCCGTTCCCGCGAGATAGATGTTGCGAAGGGGGTTGAGAAGGGATTACAGCGAAAGCAAAGGGATTGGTCAGCTCGTCCGGCCGCAGGGCTTTGGGGGCCGAGGGCTGGTTCGGACGTCTCGCATGTCGCCAGCCAGCCTTTACTCTCGCCAAGGGTGAAGATACGGGACCCCGGAGGGGCCGCTGTGCGGTGGGTCACACGTCTCGATGCAGCGTTGCCCACCACGGCCGACGCCGATCATTGTACCCGCTCGAGCCGCGGGTTCGGCCGGTACTCGCGGCCGGCCTTGGCGCACGGCGTTCCATCGACGAGCACGATATCAGCCGTGAAATCGTAGGTTCCGGCAAAGAGCGCCGAACCCACCCCGTACGCATCCACCGGCACGCCCTGGCGTTCGAAGTCCCGGATCTTCTCTACCGTGAATCCGCCCGAGGCGACGATCCGCACCGCACCGTGGCCGCGGGCGTCGAGCGCGCGCCGCACGTTCCATACGAGCGCGGGATTCACCCCCGTCGGCGTCATCTGCCCCAGCTCGTGCCAGAGCGAGCGGTCCACCATCAGCTCGCCGGTGTCGAGCCGCACCCCGTAGAGCCGGGGCCCGAGCGCGTCGGCCACAGCGAGCGAAGTGCCCACGCAGTCGTTGTCGAAGTCCACCAGCGCCACGACCTGCACGTCGGGCCCGACGTACTCGGAGAACTTGCGGGTCGCGAGCACGGTGTCGCCGCCGTACGCGGCGATGAGCGCGTGCGGCACGGTGCCGACGCCCCGGCTTTGCCACCACGACGCCTGCGCGTCGGTCGAGACGCCGGTGGCGCCGGCCATGTCCGCCGCATAGCCGTCGCCCGCCTGCATGAGCCAATGATCGTGCCGCGCCGGGAAGAAGATCACGCCCTTCGGTGCCGCGGCCTCGACCACGCGGCGCGTGTTGGTGGCGACCCGCGTGCGTCGCGCGATCACGCCAAGGTAGAGCGTCTCGAGGTGCGCGAAAGCGTCATAGGGGCCTTCGATCAGCATTACCGTCTCCCACGGTGCCGCCTCATCGCCATCGTAGAGCGCCCACACCTCCAGGTCGCTCCACTCGATCGCGCCGAGCTTGAGGATGGCGATCGCCTCGTCCACGCCGCCGAGAAACGCGGGCGCCTTGCCGAACACCTGCATGGTGACGCGCGGGTGATAATCGTCGGCCAGCAGCACCTCGCGCGCGCGCACGAAGTAGCGATCCGAGTAGTATCCGGCCCGGATCGGCTCGACCGGCAGGTTGAAGATGGCGGGATCGAGTCGCGGCCGGTGTGCCATGGGTGGCGGTGGGGAAGGCTGATAAACTAGAGGCGAGCAATTCGCGCGGCAAGCGACGCGCGTCACCTTCGATTACGAGACCCACGCGATGCCCTTGCACCGCTTCGTCCCGCTCGCCCGCGCATCCGCCGTGCTCGCCCTTGGCGCCGCGCTTGGTCCCGCCGCGCTGCCGGCACAGCAGCCGGCGCCGACCGACTCGACTTTCGCATCGGCCGAGGCTCCTGAGTCCACCTGGACCAATCTCGACGTGCCGTGGCGCCTGAGTTACTTCCCGTTTCTGAGCGGCCTCGCCAACGACGGCCCGCTCATCGGGGCCCGCGTGCGCTACGCCGAGGCCGCGCCGTACGAAGCACGAGTCACCACCAGCGCGTCGCTCACCCTCGACGCTGCAGCCGGTTTTCACGGCACCCAGTTCGCGCGGGCCGAATTTCGCGCGCCGCGGCTCGTGCGCGGCTGGCGCTTCTCGGTTCTCGGCGCGGCGGTGCGCGAGGCGCGGTTCGGCTTTTTCGGGCTCGGCAACGATACGCCCAACGATCCCGACGCCGTGAACGACGCCCAGCCGCTCTTCTACCGGGTGAACCGCACCGTGTATCGCGGCCAGCTCGAGGTGAGCCGCCAGATCGTCGGCCCGCTGCTCCTGGCCGTGCAGGGCGACGTGCGATCGGTCAAGTTCTCGGCGCAGGATCAGGGCCCCACGGTGTTCCGCGAAACTTTCGGCGACGTGCTCCGCCAGGACGACGCCTCCGCGCGCGCGGCACTCGTGCTCGACCTGCGCGACAACGAGTACAACACCACGAGCGGCGCGCTGCTCGAAGCCGGCGGCCAGGTGGCGAACGGCGGCGGCAACTACGAACGGCTCTACGCGGTGCTACGCGGGTGGCTGCCGGTGCGCCGCGGCACCGTCGTCGCCGCGCGCCTCCTTGGCTCCCAACTCTTCGGCGAACCGACGCTCGATGCTCGGTTCGAAGTTCCCGCCTGGGAGCGTCCCGTCGGCGTGCTCGGCGGCCAGTTTTCGCTCCGCGCCATCGAAAGCGGCCGGTTCGCGGGCAAGGGCGTGCTGCTCGGCAACTTCGAGGTGCGCCAGGAGGTGAAGTCGTTCGGGCCCGAGGGCGCGCTCGGAGCGCTGGTGCTGGTGGGCTTTGTCGATGCCGGGCGGGTCTTCGAGGATACCGACTTCCGCCTCACCACCGACGGTGTGAAGGTGGGCGGCGGCCTCGGCGCCGGCGTGCGCTTCCTGCGCACGATGGCGTTCACGTTGAATCTCGCGCGCGGGCCCGACGGCACCCGATTCACCTTTGGGTACGGCTGGATGTTCTAGGCGGGACCGATCGGCGGAAGCGGCGGCGCTTCGTGCCCGGCCGGATGTGCCGGAAACCCGGCGGCCGCGAGCACCTGGTCCAGCGTGGTCTCGCCGTGGTCGCGGGCATACCAGCGGCGAACCTCGGGGTAAATCGACTCCTTCGGCGCGCCGGCCGCGCGCTGCGCCATCACCCAGGCCTGGAGCATCGTGGGCCGCGGACCCCAATGTCCCCGCTCGCGGAAGTGCTCGTCGAGCGCAATCACCACCGGAATCGAGCGCGACCCGTTGGTGAGATACCGATCCATCACCGCGGGGTATTCGTCGCGCCGTAGCACCCGCAGCTCGACCCCGGGCGCGGCCTCGGCCAGACGGGCGAGCACCGGCACGGTGTTCGACGCGTCGCCGCACCAGTCTTCGACCAGCACGAGCAACCGGAGCCCCGCATCGGGAGGGACCGCGGCGAGCGCCCAGTCGGGGATGCGGGCGAGTCGGTGCAGCCCCTCCCACAAGCCGCGGTGCTTGAGATCGCTCGCGTGCACGAAGCCGTCGTAGGTGAGCGCCTTGTTCCAGAGCGACGGAAAGTCGAGCGCGGGCGCGCCGGCATCAGAGCTCTTCAATCTTTACCCCGCGCGCCCCCAGCTCGTCCACGTAGGCCCGGAACGGCACCGCCTCGTCGGGCGTGCGCACGCCATGCGCGGAAATCCGGCCGTCCGCCTGCATCTGGCCCGTGATCGAAAGCGAATAGCCGGTGGTGCGCATCATGGCGCTGATCCCTTGCTCCGCGTCGTAGAAGTCGAGCAGCCGGAACCGCGCGCGGGATGGTTGGCCGTCCTTCGTGCCGGTCACTTCCACCTGCAGCGCCACGACGTCGCGCTCGCGCGGCTTGAACAGCTTGGGGTGCACCGCCGCGATGAACACGTCGCGCGGTACGACCCGCTCGCCTTTGACATCGATCGGCGCGTTGTCCAGCAGGCCCAACTCGCGGATGGGCCGCATGATCGCCGCATGGCCCGGGTAGCGCAGCGTCTTGTACTCCATCACGTCCACCCGGCCTTCGTAGGCGAACGGCAACGTGCTGATGCCACCCGCCGTATGGAATGCCTCGAGCCGGCCGACCGGAGCCGGAAAATCCACCATTTCGATTTCGCTCAGCGCGTCCACCTGCACCCGCCGGCCGCCGCGCAGCACCCATGACGGCGTGGTGTAGTAGTCGAGCGCGCCCTCGAGCGAGTACACGATCTGATAATTGAGCGGAGGCTCCGGATGCTGCGGCAGGCCGCCGACGAAGATCTTCACCCGCTCGGTGGCATCCATGCGCCGGATCCCCTCGGCCGCGAGGATGTTCACCATGCCGGGGGCGAGCCCGCAGTCGGGAATGATCGACAGATCCTTCTTGCGCGCTTCCGCGTCGAGCTTCTTCTGCTCGAAGACGATCTCGGTGTTGCCGCCCAGATCCGCGAAATGGCAGCCGCTCTCGACGGCCGCTGCGGCCATGGGGCCGTTGTAGTAGTAGGGAATGGCGCTCAGCACGCCTGCGTGACCCGCCATCGCGCGGCGCACCGCGGCGCGATCGGTCACGTCGAGCGAGAGCCGGCAGAGCCGTCCGCCCCAGTCGCCCTGGAGAAACGGCGGCAGCGGGTCGAGCCGGAGGTCGGCGAGCGTGACGCGCTCGACGGCGCGGTTCTGCAGCAGATCGTAAGCACACGCGGAGCCCTGGAGGCCGGCTCCGAGGACGAGCATCTTCATGGCGCGCATCTCGGTGGCGTTCGGGATCGGACGGAGCCTCGGAATGTACCTCGAAGCGTCTACCCGCTTCAACTCGCGCGGCGCGCTCGCGCTCGATGCGCGCGCAGGATCACGGCGGCGCCTGCGGCCCCGCGTCGGTTGAGCGAAGCCCTGGAAAAAACGTGAATTGGCGCGGGTGCGCGGGGGCGCCGGTCCATTCCATGGGCCGGCCGTGCCCCGGGCCGTCGGGCCGGATCACCAGCCTTCCATCGACTACATAGCCCACGGAGTCCGGCCCCCAGCGCACCGGGTCGTGGCCTGCTGCAAAGGCCGCGGCTCGCCCGCTGTCGCCCTGGGCGCAGAGCGAATCGCCGCACGCCACCACCCGCGCGAAGGGCGGCGCGCCGAGCCACACGGCGAGACTCGAGTCGGCGGCTGCCCGCTTGGCCGGCGCCACGGGACGCGCGGCGGGCGGCGCGGGCGGCGCGTCCAGTCGCCACAATTCGGCACCGGCCCGCACGTAGATCACCCGGCCGTCGTCCCACCACCCCACGCGCTCGGGCCGCGCCGCATCCGCGCCGAGCGGCAGCTCGCGCTCGGCGCCGCTCAGCAGGTTCATGACCCAGACGTCGGCGCGCGCCGAGTCGCCGAGCGAGTGCTGGCGGATAAACGCGACGACCGAACCATCCGGCGAGAGCGCCGGCGCCGTCTCGGCGACGTTGCTGAAGGTGATCTGCACGACCTCGCCGCCGTCCGCGCGCACGCCGAACAAGTCGGTCCGATTGCCGGGCGCGTCGCCCACAAAGACGGCGTAGGCGTCGCGCCCGATCCTGGCGCGCCCCCGGAACGGCGAGATTCCGGTGGAGCACGCCGCCAGCAGCGCGAGCAGTGCGAGCGCCGCGTCACCCCTCACGCGCAACCGTGGCCTTGAGCAGCCACCAGGCATGCGGGTCCACCTCGACCGCGGCCGGCGCCCGCGCGATTCCGTCGACAACCCGCCGCGTCTCGCGGCCATCCACGTCCACCCTGATCGGCCGGCCATCGACTACGATCTCGAGCCCCGGCATCCGGTACAATCCCCACTCGGCCGGCTGCGTCTGCCGGATCGTGAGCGCGAGCCGGCCGCCGTCGTAGCGCCAGCGCACATCGAGCACCGGATAGCCGGGCTGGGTCAGCGCCTGGGTGAAGTACCAGTCGAGATTGCGCCCCGCGGCCTCGCCCATCACCCGCGCGAAGTCGGCCGAGAGCGCGGTGCTGTCGCGGTACGCGCGGTAATAGCCGCGGAGTCCCGCCGCGAACGCCGAGTCTCCGATCATGCCGCGAAGCTGGTGCAGCACCCAGGCGCCCTTCTGGTAGTTGTTCTCGTTGAGCAGCGAGAGCAGATCGCGCACCGACGGATCGAGGATCGGTCGATCCACGACGGACGACGCGAAGTACTGCCCGGCCGCGCGCCGCATCTCGTCCGCGAGCACCGCGGGCCCATCCGCGCCGGCCGCGTGCTCGCCCCACATTGCCGCGAGATAGGTGGCGAAGCCCTCCGAGAGCCAGAGGTGGTGCCAGTCGCGCTCCGTCACCGCGTCGCCGAACCACTGGTGCGCCGTCTCGTGCGCCACCGTCTGCTCGCCGAGCCTGCGGGCGCGATAGAGGCTGTCGTTGTAGAAGATCGCGGTGGTGTTTTCCATTCCGCCGAACTCGGTGCTCGATTCGACGTGCGCCAGCGACGCGTACGGAAAGGGTCCCATGAGTCGCGAGAAGAAGTCGACGATTTCTCCAACCCGGCGGAACGGCCCCGCGAGCGCGAACGCCGAGTCGGCCGGCGCGGTCCACACGCTCTGGTGGACGCAGCGGACTTTGCAGGCGGCGTCCGGCAGCGGGGTCACCGCGAACCGGGCGATGCCGATCACCATCGTGTACACCGGAATGTCCCGCGGCATGTCGTAGCTCCACACCGCGCGGCCCCGCGGCAGCGTGTCCACGCCGCGCAGAGTCCCGTTCGCGATCACCTCGTCTGCAATCGGCGCCTCCACGTGAAAGCTCACCGAGGCCTTGTCGGAGGGATGGTCCTGCACCGGGAGCCAGCCGTGGGCGCGGTCCGGCCAGTTGTCCGCAAAGATGGTGCGGTTGCGCCCGGTGCCGCGGAAGACGAGCCCTTCGCGCGGCTCGCCGCGGTATTCGACGCGGGTGGTGATGGTGTCGCCCGGCGCGCTCTGGTCGGGGATCACGAGGCGGTCGCTCTCGCGCCGCCACGCGACGCGATGCAATTCCCCGGCGCGGCCGCCTTCCAGCACGCGCACGACCTCCATCGCCGAGTCGAGCGCCAGCGTGATCGGCCCCCGCAAGCGGAGCCGCCAGCGCGTCTCGACCGAGCCCTCGAGATATCGGCCGCTGTCGCTCGGTGCGAGCGTCACGTCGTAGTGGATGGCGTCCTGCGTGGGGAGCGCCGTGTCCGCCCCCGCGGCGAGCGCCGCGCCCGCCCCCGCGCCCGCGGCGGCGGCCTGCAGGAGAAGAATGGAAAACATGAGAGGGCGTGCCGAGCGCGCCCGCTAGCCGCCGAGCCTCGCGCGGAGGAACTGGAGAATCCGCGTCCACGCGCGCTCGACCTCCGGACCATCCGATCCCTGGCGGCCCGGCCTCAGAAAGCCGTGGCCGGTGCCGGGAAACACCTCCGGCGTGTAGCTCTTCCCCAGCGCGTTCATCGCGGCGGTCACCTCGGGCAGCGCGCCGGTGATGCGCGCGTCGTTCTCGCCGTAGATGCCGAGGACCGGCGCCTTGATGCGGCGCATGGCGGCGGTGTCGGGCGCCGGGCCGTAGCAGACCACGGCGGCGCGGAGGTGCGGATTGTTGGTCGCGTAGCGGAAGCTCTGGCCCCCGCCCCAGCAGAAGCCGATGACGCCGATCTTGTCCCGCTCCACCCCCGTGCGCCCGTTGAGGTAGGCGTAGGTCGCGTCGAGGTCCCGCGTGATCCGGTCGGGCTCGAGCTCGGCCACGAGCTTGCGGCCCGAGTCGGGGCTCGCGGGCGAGCGGCCGTACTTTGTCGAGAGCAGGTCGGGCACGGCCGCCACGTAGCCGTTCTTGGCGAGCCGGTCGGCCACGGTCGGCTCCCAGTCGCTCAGGCCGAAGATCTCGTGGATCACGATCATCGCCGGCGCCTTCGTCTTCCGCTCGGGATATGCGACGTACGCGCGGAGCGAGTCGCCGCTGGAGGTTTTGATGTGGACCCACTCGCCGTGCGTCGTCACCGGATCGAGCCGTTGGCCGGTACGCACGCCGTACGCGCCGGCGGCACCCACGGCGAGCGCGATCGCGGCGACGAGCACGTGGGATGCCGCCCCGGTGAGCGGCTGGAACTGGCGGGATCGACGACGGCGAGCGGTCATACGGACCTCCGGGAACCTGGCGCCGCGGCATTGCGGGTGGGGTGGCCCGCAATCTCGCGTGGATCGCGGCGAGGGTCCAGGCTCGCCTCGCGGGGCCTCTGGCGCGCTCACTCCTCCGCGGCACCGCCGGCCGTCGCCACCTGGTCCGCGCGGATTTTGCCCGCGTCGAACCGGCGTGCCGCGGCGAGCATCCGCTCGATCGTCTCGTCCACGTCGGCTTTGGCGCCCCGCCTGAAGCGGAGCGGATTGATCCGTGCCACGACGAACGCCCGGAGGTACGGGCTGTCGAAGCCGCGCTCGCGGAGCCGCGCCATCGCCTCGCTCACGCCGGCATCCAGCTCGAGCAGTCGTTCGGCCCGCTCGGCGCGAATCTCGAGCGCGCGCGAGAGGCGGTTGGGGAGGAACTGCTCGACGCGCTTGAGGACCGGGTGGTAGCTGGCGCCGGCAAAGCGCCCGTTCCGCTGATAACAGAGACCGAGGGTGAGGAGCGACGGCTCCTCAAACTCGATGGCATACTCCCGCTCGGGCCGGTCGTCGAGCGCGGCCAGGCTCTCGGCGAGGCGCGAGACCTCGAGCGCGCGCTCGCGCAGGTTGTGCGCCTTCTCGGTGTTGAGCAGCAGGATGCGGTGGGCGACCTCGGGCTCGGGCACGACGAGCGCGACGACGGCGCGGGCGCCGAGCCGTCGGAGCGCGGCGAGCCGGTGATTGCCGTTGGGCGTCCAGTAGCGGCCGTCCGCTGTGCGTACCGCGACGACCGGATCGAGAAAGCGGTCGAGCCGCTCGATCGCGTCCGCGAGGCGGGCGACGTGGGGCTCGGAAAGGTCGCGCTGGTACGGGGTGGGCTCGACGCGGTCGATCGGGAGGGCCGCAAGCACCTGCCAGTGCCCGCCGAGCGGATCGCGATACGCGGCGAGCACGCGACCGCCGTCGCCGG